>JBKPMA010000520.1:0-9149 GCA_046731935.1 Acidobacteriota bacterium | reverse complement strand
ACAGTTGCACCCGCCGATCGTAGCGATACGAGGTGATGTGATTCAGCGCGACGTGAATGGACACGCGTGGCAATTATGCCATCGCGCACCGCGCATCCCGCCGTTCACTGACGGCGCGCCAACTGGCTTGACCACCGCATGAAGATCTTCCACTGCGATCACTGCGACCAGCTCGCCTTCTTCGAAAACACGCAATGCGTTCGATGCGGACATTTGCTGGCGTTCCTGACGGATCTCGCCGAAATCGGATCCCTCGAGTCGTCCGACCAATTGACGTGGACGTCGCCGATGGCCCGAGACACGACCTACCGTCTCTGCCGTAACTACACTGAGGCCAACGTCTGTAACTGGGCGATTCCGGGCGGCGACGATCACGACCTGTGCGCGTCCTGCCGCCTCACCCGCGTCATTCCCGATCTCACGCGGAGCGGTCACCATCAGGCGTGGTACAAGCTCGAAGTCGCCAAACGTCGTCTCGTCTACACGCTCCTCAACCTGCGTCTCCCGCTGGTCAGTCGCACTGACGATCCGGACCGCGGACTTGCGTTCGAGTTCCTCGCGGATCCCGACGATCCGTCGCTGCCGCGCGCGATGACGGGGCACGGCGACGGCGTCATCAGCGTCAACCTTGCCGAGGCTGACGATGCCGAGCGCGAGAAGCGCCGGGTCTCGCTCCACGAGCCGTATCGGACGTTGCTCGGCCACATGCGGCACGAGAGCGGGCACTACTACTGGGATCGCTTGATCAGGGACGATGCCGTGCGCCTGGAGGCGTTTCGTGCGTCATTCGGCGACGAGCGGCGTGAGTACGGCGCGGCGTTGCGGGATCATTACGCGCAGGGTCCGCCGCCGGACTGGCAGACGCGCTTCGTGTCGACGTATGCGAGCGCGCATCCGTGGGAGGACTGGGCGGAATCCTGGGCGCACTATCTGCACATGACCGACACGCTCGAAACGGCGGCCGCGTGCGGGGTGTCGATCCGGCCGCGGCGGTCGAATGAGCCGTCGCTGCGTGCCGTGCCGGCGGAGGCGGGCACGCCGGAGCCGCCGTTCGATCGGATGCTCAACAGCTGGTTTCCGCTGACGTATGTGCTGAACAATCTGAATCGCGGGATGGGGCACGCTGATGCGTATCCGTTCGTGTTGCCGGATCCGGCGATCGCGAAGCTCCGCTTCGTCCACGCGATTGTGGTGAGCGCGCTCCCCGACGCGATCGGGAGGCCATTCTCACCGTTTTGAGATTTGCTCCCCCCGGACCTCTCAGAATGGGCGCATTTCCGCGCCCCTCGGGGCGGATCGGGAGGCCAATCTCATTTTCGTGAGACCAACTTCTAACCTCCCACCTTCCAACCTTCACCGCCCAACACTCCACTCACGCCGTCGGCTTCGGCGGATCGATCCGCTGCGCCTGCTGCTCCGCTCTGATCGCCAGCTCCATCGCCAAGAACACGTGCACCTGCGGCATCGACGTCTCCGTCCTGTTCAGCACATCGTCCACGAGCCGCTCGCCATACGGCAGCGCCACATCCGAACAGTCCACGTACCGCGTCTCTTTCTGATCGACAAGGAACAGGTGATTGCCGCCCGTGCGGCCGCCAATGTCCACGTTCTTTCTGATCTCGATGAAGCCATCGGTACCGAGGATGGTGAGACGGCCGTCGCCCCAGGTGTTCAGGCCGCCAGGAGTGAACCAGTCCACGCGGATGTAGCCAGTGCCGCCGTTGCCGCGCAGCATGACATCCCCGAAATCCTCCAGCCCCGGCGACTCGGGATGGTGCACGTTCCCCACCTGCGCCGCGACGATCTCCGCCCGCGTAGAACCGGTGAAGAACAGAAACTGATCGAACTGGTGCGACGCGATGTCGCAGATGATGCCGCCGTATCGCGCCTTCTCGAAGAACCAGGCGGGCCTGGTCTTCGGATTCATCCGGTGAGGACCGAGGCCGACGGTCTGGATAACGGTGCCGATCGCACCGGCTTTGACGAGCTCGCCGGCCTTGATCGTGGCGCGATTCTCGTGCCGCTCGCTGTAGAGAATGGAATAGATCCGCTTTGTGTCGGCCTGGACGCGCCGGACGTCGGCAAGCTGCTCGAGCGACGTCATGCCGGGCTTGTCGGACATGAAGTCCTTCCCGTGACGCATGACCTCGATCCCGAGCGGTGCCCGCTCGTCTGGAATCGCAGCGCTCACGACGAGCTGGATGTTCGAGGCTTCGAGGATCTCCTGCTCGCTCGACGCCCGCGTCGCTTCAGGAAACCGTTTCGCGAACGCCGCGGCGAGATCAGGCTCTTTGGCATAGAACGACACGAACTCGCCGCCGCCGCGTTTGACCGACTCGACCTGACTGTTGATGTGGTCGTGGTTGATGCCAATCGCCGCGAACCGAATCCGCGGCGGTTTCGACGGGCCCGTCGTCTGCGCACCGACGCTCGAGCGCGCCGTCACTACGGCGGCAGCAGCGGTGCCTATGGATGACTTGATGAAGTCGCGCCGGTCGGTTCGAGGCATTCACACCCTCCGGGGCGGAAGCCTACAAGCGGCCGCCTTCTTTCGCAAACGTGGCGGGCCCCCGGCTCAAGGCTCAGGGCGCGCATTTCGAAAACGAACGCGAACACAAATGCGCCCCCTATTCACAGCGTAATGCTTTGAGCGGATCGATCTGCGTCGCTCGCCGCGCCGGGATCGCGCTCGCCAGAACCGTGACCACCGCGAGCACCACTGCGACACTGCCGAGGACGATCGGATCGGTCGGCGTCACGCCAAACAGCAGCGATCCCAGCATGCGGACCAGCATCAGCGAGGCGATGAGGCCGACGCCAAGGCCCGCCGCCATCCATGTGACGCTCTGACCCACCACGAGCCGCAGCACGTCCCGCGGCTGCGCGCCAAGCGCCATACGCACGCCAATCTCCTGCGACCGTTGCACGACGGTGTAGCCGACCACGCCCGCGATCCCGACAGCGGCCAGCACGAGCGCCAGCAGTGCAAAGACGCTCAGCAGGATCATCGGGTACTTCCTCGACGAGACCGAATCCGACAGGACTTCCTCCATGGTCGTGACGCCGGAGACCGGCTGCGCGGGCTCGATGACTCGGAGCGCCTTCTTCACAGGAGCGATGAACCCGGCCGGCGCGCTCGCCGTCTTCGTGACGATCACCATCTGCGGCCAGCCTGCCTGCGGGAAGGCGCGGAAGAACTGCGGTTCGCGATCGTCGTCCAGCCCGGTGTGCCTGTACGTCTTGAAGACTCCGACCACGGTCATCCAGGGTCCATCGGATCCGACAGGACCGATCTTGAAGCGCTTCCCGACGGCCTCCTCGCCTGGCCAGTCCCGCGTGGCCATCGCGTCGTTGATCAGCACAGCGTCCGGCGCACCCACGACGTCCTTGTCGTTGAACTCGCGGCCTGAAAGGAGCGGGATCCCAAGCGTCTTGAGAATGCCGGGACAGACCACGCTGTACCGGGCGCCTTGCCGTTTCTCCGGACCCGGATCCGGGCGGCCCTCGATGCCAATGCCGCGGCCTGCAGTTCCGCCGCCGAGCGGCAGATGTCCGATGGCACTCACCGAAAGCACACCAGGAAGACTGCCAACCTGTGTGGTCAGTGCGGCGCAGAATCCAGGGTGATCGGGTGGACCGTAGTAGAGATCCTGCTGCCCCTGCGACATCCCCATCGCGAGCACGTTCCTGGGGTCGAGGCCCGGGTCAACACCGAGCAGCCGCGCGACGCTCGCGATCATCATCGCCGCTCCGGCGAGGACGACCAACGTCAGAGCGACTTCGGCTGCGACCAGCCCGTAACGGAGTCGGGTCTTGGCACCCGATGACGAGACGCGGCCGTTCTCTTTCAACGGTTCGGCGAGATTCGAGCGGCTCGCCGTCAGCGCGGGAGCGAGACCAAACAGGATGCCGCTCAGCAGGGCCACGCCGCAGGTGAACGCGAGCACGGTTGAATCGAGTGAGATCGCCGCCATCGGCCGCATCGGCAGTGACTGCAGATCCGGCAGCACGAGCGGCAGGGCGGTGGCGCCCCATGCCGCCAGCACGAGCCCGGCAATCCCACCCGCACCAGCCAGCAGGATGCTCTCAGTCAGCAACTGACGCACGATGCGGCGCTGGCCGGCGCCAATGGCACTCCTGATGGCCAGCTCGGTCTGCCGGGTGGCGGCTCGTGCCAGCATCAGATTCGCGACATTCACACACGCAATCAGCAGTACGAAACCGACGACCCCGAGCAGCGCGAGCATGGCGGGCTTCACGCGCTCGACAGCGTACTCGTTGACCGGAATCACGCGGACGGTGTTGCCGGCATTCGACTCTGGATAGGCACGCGCGAGCGACTTGCCGATCGTGTCCATCTCGGCGCGAGCGGTATCGAGCGTCACGCCCCGCTTCAGACGGCCGATGCACACGAACGAGTTCGATCCGCGATCCAGGTCCCCCCGGGTCCACCCGCCCGGCACCCACAACTGCCGCTGGTTGCTCCAGAACTGGAACGAGAAGCTCTCGGGCATCACGCCCACGACGGTGTACGGCGCGCTGTCGATCTGAATCGTTTTGCCGACGATGGCGCGGTCCGCCCCGTAGCGCCGGGTCCAGAGGCCATGACTCAGGACCACGACCTGCGCTTTGCCGGGTTCCTCCTCCTCGACGTGGAATGTACGGCCGAGCATCGGCTTGACGCCGAGTACCTGAAAGAAGCTCGCGGTCACGCGCAGACCCGATACCTGTTCCGGCTCGCCCCTGCTGGTGAGGTTGTAGCCGCGTCCCGCCGAATCGAACAGAGCAATGGATTCGAAGACGTGGTTCTGCGCGACCCAGTCACGGTAGTTGGGAAGCGACGTGATATTCAGGTCTTTCGGATCGGTGCCTGCCTTCCAGAGTGTCTGGAGGCGCTCGGGTTCCGGGAACGGCAGCGGCTGGAACAACGTGGCGTTCACCACGCTGAACATCGTCGTATTCGCGCCGATCCCCAGCGCGAGTGTGAGGATAGCGACTGCCGTGAACCCGGGAGTCCTGCCCCACAGGCGAATCGCGTAGCGGACATCCGACCACAGGCTGCTCATCGAGTGACCTCTTTCACGGCTCACGGCTCACGGCGCCGCCAGGTGCCAGCACGGCACGACCAAAACGCAGGAAGGCAAGGCGCGCACCAGGTCAGCGCGTGCGGATGACGCAAATTTTGGCCAGATTCGCGTTGACGCGACGTGGCGCTGGTGCCGCCGTGTTCGGGACTGGCATCGGGCCGTCCCATGGGCGGACGCCCAGGCAATGCGGCCGGGGTGCATCGTTCGAATCGAGAATGACCCCGGCCCCACAATGCATCCTGAATCGAGAATGATCCGGGCCCTACATCAGCGGTGGTTCTATTTCGGCGTCAGCTCCCTCGCGGCGATCTGGCCCTGTCTCGAGAAGTCGATCGCTTCGGCAAGGATGCGGGCAGACTCCTGAGGCGCGTGGAATCCCATTGAGTTCTCCGCGGCCACGAAGTCGAGCCGCCATTGCGCGTGCCGCTGGAGCGCGCGCACGGCCAAAAGCTGCGCATCAGTGGCGCCCGATGCCTTTGCGGCCTTGACGGCGTCGAGCATGTCCACCAGCGCCGCGGCTGCCCGACCCATCAACTCATGCGTGCGAGCCTGAATGACATCCACGCGCTGTTGAATTTCCGCTTCGGCATATGGATGGCAGACCTGACACGCGCGCGAGACGTTGGTCAGCGGACTGCGGACCCAGTGGTCCGAGACCTTCATCGCGCCTTCACGCTTGTAGGGCATGTGGCAGTCGGCACATGCGACGCCGCTCCTGGCGTGTATGCCCTGGCTCCACGTCTCGAACTCGGGATGCTGCGCCTTCAGCACCTCCGCACCGGTTTCTTCGTGCTGCCAGTCGTAGAAGCGATGACCGTCGGGGAACGTGTACGAATCGTAGTAGCTCTCGATCTGTTCCACCTGCAATCCGTTGTTCCACGGATAGAACAGCGTGGTCTTCGGTCCGCAGTAGTACTCGACGTGGCACTGGCCGCACACGAACGAGCGCATCTCCTGCCGCGACGCATCGACGTTGGGATCGTACGGCGCGGCGCGGCTGCCGTTCCGCCATCGCGCGATGCTCTCGAGGTGCGGCACGGCTGCCGTACCGGCGGCGAGTGCCTGGATGCCGCGAATGAACCCCGGCCTGGTCACGCGAAGCTCCATGCTCTTGGGATCGTGACAGTCCACACAACTCACGGGATGCGCGCCGTCGACATGTGTGAAGGTAGTGGTCGTGCCGCCGGCAACAGGATTCGCGGATCCCGTTTTCACGACTTCCGCATGAGCGTCGCCATACGTTAGCCTGTTGAGCGCGTCGAAGCCCTTGAACACGTCTCCGCCGCCAAGCCGGCGGTAGGTCGGGATCACCGACGTATGGCACTGCAGACACGATCCGGGCTGCTTGCGCTCGGTCACGCGTCTGGTCGCCTCCTGGTCCTGCAGCATGTACGCGTGGCCGCGCCGATCGCGATAGTCGATCGCAAACGCATACCCGGCGAACATCCGCGTGAGCCACGGAAATGCGGCCGCCTTCTCGGCAGGCAGCGCCTCCGATCCGCCGAACCGCGTGCGCGTCACGTCGGCAGTGCGTTTGTAGTCGTCGAACTCACGCGACCAGTTGATCCCCCACGGCGCGGGATCGGTCGTCTCGTCGCTGACTTCAACGAGCCGTACGTACGGGTTCCTGGCTTCCTGCTTGCGCTCGAAAATTGACGTGAGCAGTCCAGCCACCAGGACGAACAGCACGGCGCAGCCAGCCGCCACGGCGGTCAGCACGAGCAGTGAGGGTTTCCACGATTCTGTGGATCGATCGCTCACGAGATGACCTCCCCGTCAGTTGCGCGCGCCATGACCCGCGCCGCGATGGCAATGCACGCACTGCACGGCGCCCTCATTGGTCGAACTGCCGCGGACGATGTCGTGGACGAACTCGGCGTGGCACCGCAGGCAGCTCTCCTGCAGGATGGCGGCATTCCGCGGCTTGATCAGAATCGGCTCGTGGAAATCGAGCAGCGTGAACCCCTTGGAGTGGTGATAGCCGTTCTCGGCCTTGGCGAGATATTTCGGGATGAAGGCGTGCGGCAGATGACAATCCACGCATCCGGCCACTGCGTGGTGCGGGCCTCGCGACCAGGATGCGTACTGCTCGTTCATGATGTGGCAGTTCTTGCAGGCCCGGGGATCAGTCGAGAAGTAACTCAAGCCCTCCGCATAGTGAAACGTGAACGCGCCGACGCCAGCGAGTGCGCCAATCATAGCCGCGACGATGACGCGAGCCCGTGTCGAGCCAGACACGGCCGCCACTATAGCGCCCTTGACGGAAGGCCGTCGTCTCCGCGAGGATCGGCCCACACCGAGGAGCCACTCATGTCCAGCCAGTTCACCCGGCGGGAGTTCCTGAAGTCGTCGGCCACCGCAGCGCTCACGGCGGGGATTGGCGCGCGTGTCGCCGGCGCTGCGCCTCCGCGGACGGCCACCGATCAGGTCACGCTCGGTCGGTCCGGTGTGCGGCTGAGTCGCCTCGGGATTGGGACCGGCAGCAACAACGGCCAGGTGCAGCGTGACATGGGCCAGGAGGCGTTCACGCGCCTCGTCCACGCGGCTTACGAACGCGGCATCACCTACATCGACACGGCCGACAACTACAAAACGCACGGCATGGTGAAGGAAGCCATCAAGGGGCTGCCTCGCGAGAAGCTCTACATCCAGACCAAGATGCCGTGGGATCGCACGCCGTTCACCGACAACCCGCTCAAGGAGCTCGATCGGTTCAGGAGCGAGCTCGGGACCGACTACGTGGACAGTCTGCTGATCCACTGCGCGACGAAGCACACGTGGCCCGACGACCTGCGTATGTTTCAGGACGCATTCTCCGAAGCGCAATCGAAGGGGCACATCCGGATCAAAGGTGTGTCATGCCACGGCCTGCCGGCACTGACCGCCGCGACCACGAATGACTGGGTGGACGTGCATCTCGCGCGTGTCAACGCGCAGGCGCATCACATGGATGGCGCAGACGGCACGTGGAGCGAGCCCGGCAACCGCGACGCGGCGATGAAGGAGCTGTCGGCGATGCACGCGCGGGGTCACGGCATCATCGGTATGAAGCTCGTTGGAAACGGCGACTTCACCGAGGCCGCCGATCGCGACAAGGCGATGAAGTTCGTTCTGACGTGCGGATGCGTTGACGCAGTCGTCGTCGGCATGAACGGTGTCGCACAGCTCGACGAGACGATCGCTCGGATGAACCGCATTCTGGCCGAAGCGTAGCGAGTCTCTCGGCGGAGTGCGATGCGCTCCGCCTGCCCACCCACTTCGCCCAAAACCAGTGGTCCGGCACGTTCATCGCGCCGCCGGCATGGCGGACGTGCCATGGCATTCGTATTGCTGAACTGAGTCTATGACCGCTGCCGGCTCAGCCAGCGGTGCCATCGCACAACACAGGAACTGCCAATGCCAAAGAGTGTGGAAAGGAACGACAGCCGCGAAGCGCTCATCCGCGGGCTGAACGAGGATCTGGCGCGCGAGTACCAGGCGATTATTGCCTACGTGGTCTACTCACAGGTGCTGAAGGGCGCCGAGTTCATGGCAATTGCCAAGGAGCTCGAGAAGCATGCTGGCGAAGAGCTCCAGCACGCGCTCACCATTTCGAAGCAGATCGATTATCTGGGGGGAACGCCTGGCGTCGAACCCAAGCCCGTGAAGGTGCCCGACGATGCGCGCGGCATGCTGAGGGCCGATCTCGAGAACGAAGCCAATACCATCCGGGCGTATCGCGAACGCGTCCGCCAATGTGAGGCCCTGAGCGAGTTTGCCATTGCAGAGGACATCCGCGAGATCCTGCGCCAGGAGCAGGAGCACCTCGTCGATCTGGCGACCGCACTTGGCGAAGACGCGCCGCAACTCTGAGTGAGACGCCGGCGGCAGCGTCGGCTGCCGCCGGTTGCGGACTCTACCGGTCTACGGCTGCACCGTACTTCCGTAGCGCTGCATCCAGGTATCGACTTCGCGCTGCGCCTGGTCGCGATTGTAGCCGTAGCGCTCCTGCACAAGGCCCACGAGCTTTTCTGCCTGCCCCTGAACCTGATCGAGATCGTCGTCGGTCAGCTTGCCCCACTG
>JBKPMA010000519.1:0-6790 GCA_046731935.1 Acidobacteriota bacterium | reverse complement strand
AACTGCATTGTCATCGGCAATCTGATCGCAGCGCTGGTCTGCCTGCCAGTGGGATGGCCGATTCATGCCAGCGTGCACGACTGGCTGACGCTTCTCTGGCTGGGGATATTTCAGATCGGGATGGCGTACGCCCTGCTGACGCGCGGCGTTCGCCACGTCACCGCGCTCGATGCGTCGCTGCTCCTGCTCGCGGAGCCGGTCCTGAATCCGGTCTGGGCGTGGATGATCCACGGGGAGCGGCCCACGTCGTGGGCGCTCGCTGGCGGGGCGGTGATTCTGTCGGCGTCGGTGTCGCGGACGATGATGGCGCGGGACTAGTGTGATTGCTCGCGTTCCGCGGTCGTGTTGGGCCGCGTCACCCATTCCTGCTTGAACCGCTCCCACTCGGTCACCATCGTGTCGGCGGCCTGGCGCTGGTTGTGGCCTTCGGCGGCAGCGGCTCGTGCGCGATCGGGAATGATGCCGGTGAGCACCAGGCGGTCGATGTCGGTGCGCAGCGCGTCCGCTCGAGATCCAGCCATCGACGCCCGCACCCATCCGGCCATGGACGCGTTCCATGCGCGATCGAGCTCGCCCAGCGCGCGCGCGGCCGCAACCAGCCAGTAGTTGGCGGCGACGGAGCCCGGATCGCGCTGCAGCTCGGCGTCCATGCGGTCGTACATCCGCGCGAAGATGCGATCGCGTTCACCGGTGCTCGTCTGCGCGTGCCGCTCGAGCGCACTCGCCCACCAGTCGAGCACCTTGTCCTTGGCGGACTCGCCCCCGGCGAGCGGACGGCTCGACGCGTTTTCGAAGAGCTCGGCGGCCGCGCCGTAGCGTTCCGTCACGAAGAGCCACTGACCGTAGCCGAGCAGCCATTCACCGCGGTCTGATGGGCTCAGACGCGACGGATCGACGGCGCGCAGCTCGTCTCGCGCTTCGTCGAGGTCGCGTACATCCGCGCGCTCGCGGTAGCGCTCGAGGAGCGCCCGTCCAAGTACGAGACGCGCCGCATCCATGTCCGACGGGATGGTGATGGCAGTTCGGGCCGCGACGATTGCGGCGTCGAAGTGTCCCTGGTTGTACGACGCCCGGGCGCGCTGCAGAGCGGATCGCTCCACGGGAGCGGCAGTCGCTCCTCCAGAGGCGATCATCACCAGACACGCGGCCGTCACGAGGCGCATCGAGCGGATGGTAGCACAGCCACGGGCGCTGGCTAAGTCCAACTTGTACAGGAGCTTGTGGATACGCTGCCCTCAGTTTGCTACAATGCGCGGCGATGGTCACACCCCGGATCGTCCCGCGGGCCGAACATTCCATCTCGCGCCGCGACATCGATCCTGACGCCCTCAAAGTCCTCAACCGCTTGCGGCAGTTCAACCATGTCGCGTATCTCGTTGGCGGCAGCGTCCGGGATTTGCTCCTCGGCAGGCGCCCGAAGGACTTCGATATCGGTACGTCCGCGCACCCCTACGAGGTGAAGCGCACGTTCCGGAATTGTTGGATCATCGGCCGCCGATTCCGCCTTGCGCACGTGCGGTTCGGTCCGAAGGCGATCGAAGTGGCGACCTTTCGTCGTCAGGTCTCGGAGGAAGAGCTCGAAGCGCTCGCGCGCGCGCAGGAGGAGGCGGCAGAAGCCGCGTCCGGAGATCCCGAGCAGAACGACGCTCCAGAGGCGGACGCCGTAAAGGACGTCAAAGGCGCGGGCCCCGACGAACTTGCGCGCGCGCAGGAGCGCGAACGCCTGCTGCACCGCGACAACACGTTCGGCACCCCCGAGGAGGACGCGTTCCGCCGCGACTTCACGGTGAACGCGCTGTTCTATGACATCGCGACGTTTTCGATCATCGACTACGTCGGCGGGATCGACGACCTCCATGCGCGGGTCATCCGTTCGATCGGGGATCCGAACGTGCGGTTCCACGAAGACCCCGTGCGGATGCTTCGGGCGATCGTATTGGCGGCGCGGCTCGACTTCACGATCGATCCACCGGTCATCGACGCGATTCGCGCCCATGCGGGAGAAATCGCCCGCAGCGCGCCGGCGCGAATGATCGAGGAGCTGTACAAGATTCTGCGATCCGGAGCTGCCGAGCGGGCGTTCCGGCAGCTCGCCGACGTGGGACTGCTCAAGTGGATCGCGCCGGAGCTGCTGGCCATCGAGGGTGAGGGCTTGTGGGAGTCACTCGCGGCCCTCGACCGGTATCGCCATCGCTACGAGAGCGCGCCCGAGTCGCTGACGAACGGGATCCTGCTCGGCACGCTGCTCGTGCCTCGAGGGTTTACGGGACGCCGGCCGACGAGAGTCGACGATCATCGTCCACCGGCGCACGAGACGGCCTCGGAACGGCGGCGCCGTGAGCGGGACGAGTGGAGGGATCCGAAGGCGGCGCTCGGTTCGCTGCCCCTCGCGCGGCGGGATGTGGAGCGCCTCCGGCAAATCCTCGGGCTGCAGCGCCGGCTGCTCGACATGGCCGCGAGTCCGCGCGCCAAGCGCGCGCTCATGTCACGCGGTCCGTTCGTCGAGGCGCTCACCTGGCTCGAAATCCACGGCCGCACACCGGAAATCGTCGAGCACTGGCGCGGATTCATCGAAGCCACGGGCGTGACGCCGCAGCCCGCCGCCGACACCGAAACGGTCAGCGCGGCGGCTGATGCGCCCCGGCGCCGGCGGCGGCGCCGCCGCGGGAGCCGCCGACCGATGTCTATCTAGAGACACTGTCGCAGCTCGCTATCCGTTGACTCGCTCGAACTCCCGCATGAAGTCCACGAGCATCTCGACACCGCGCTCGGGGAACGCGTTGTAGATCGACGCGCGCATGCCGCCAACCGAACGGTGACCCTTGAGCCCGTCGAAGCCAGCCGCCGTCGCTTCCTTCACGAACTTCTTCTCGAGATCCTCGGTCGCGAGTCTGAACGTCACGTTCATCAGGCTGCGGCTGTCGCGCTGCGCCGTCGGCCTCCAGAAGCCCGTGCGATCGAGCTCGGTATAGAGCTTTCCCGCTTTGCGTTCGTTGACCGCGCGAATGCCTGCGAGCCCGCCCTGGCCCTGAAGCCACTCGATCACGAGGCCCAGCACGTAGATGCCGAACGCTGGTGGCGTGTTGTACAGGGATCCGTTCTCGGCGTGCACGGCGTAGTTGAGCATCGTGTGCAGTGACTTCGACGACCGCGCCAGCAGGTCTTCGCGGATGATCACGAGGACCACGCCCGACGGACCGAGGTTCTTCTGAGCGCCGGCATAGATCAGCCCGAATTTCGACACGTCGATCGGAGCGCTGAAGATGTCCGATGACGCGTCGCTGACGAGCGGCGCCTCGCCGACGGCCGGCAGCGCTCTCCACTGCGTGCCCTCGATCGTGTTGTTCGAGGTCATGTGCACGTAGGCGGCGCCAGGCGTGAGGTGGCACTCATCCGCGCGCGGAATCCGGTTGAAGTTGTCGCTCTGCGTCGATCCGGTCACGTTGACCGCGCCGACGCGCTTTGCTTCCTTCGCCGCCTTCTCCGCCCACGATCCGGTATTGATGTAGTCGGCGGTCCGGCCTTCCGTGAGCAGATTCAACGGCACCATCGAGAACTGCAGACTCGCGCCGCCCTGCAGGAACAGCACCTTGTAGTTCGCGGGGACGCCGGCCAGGGTGCGAATGTCTGCTTCGGCCTTCTGAATGATGTGCTCGAAGGTCGACGAACGATGGCTGATCTCCATCACCGACATGCCGACCCCCGGCAGGCTCACGAGCTCGCGCTGCACCTTCTCGAGCACGGGCTCGGGCAGCACGGCGGGACCGGACGAAAAGTTGAGGACGCGTGTTGCTGTAGTCATGAGATGCCTCTCGGAGTGCTATGAACGGGGCCGTCTTCGATTCGAGTTCGTGTTGTATTCGTATTCGTATTCGGATTCGTATTCGTATTCGGATTCGTGTTCGTGTTCGATCAGATCGCAACGAGCTGCAGACTGATGATGTCTGCGTTGCCCTCACGGATCGCGGCCAGCACCGCGTCGCCAGGCGCACGGTCCACGTTGATTCGCGCGATGGCGGCCTGCGCACCGTCGAACACGATGTTCTCGGTTTCCTGCACGTTGATGTCGCCCTGCCGCAGGTGATCGAACACATGGGCGAGCACACCCGGCCGATCGCGATGACGGACGATCAAGCGGTGTGTCGCTGGCGTACGAACGGCCAGATTGACGACGTTCGGTACCCTGCCAGTCTCACGGAACGACGCCACGATCCGAACGGTTTCCGCGGCGATGGCTTCCTGGGCCTGATCGGTGGACGCGCCGATGTGATGCGTGCCGTACACACCGGGCATCTGCAGCAGATCATCGCGATACTCGCCAGTTGCTGACGTCGGCTCGTTGCGAAAGACGTCGAGGCCGACGCGAATGCCCCGATCGCGCACGGCCGCAGCGAGCGCATCGTAGTCCACGACTTCGGCGCGGGCCGTGTTGATGAACGTCGCACCCTTCTTCATGCGGCCCAGCAGATCGGCGTTCACGAAGCCACGCGTGTCCGGCCCAAGCGCCAGGTGGACGCTCACGATGTCGGCCTGCTCGACGAGACTCTGCGGGCTGGCGGCGATTCTGACCGTCGCGGCGCGTGCGTTGGTGTCGAGACCGTAGCGTCCGAGGTCTGCCGTTGGATCCGCTGCGAAACGGCGCGACCAGATCACGACGTGCAACCCGAACGCCTGAGCACGTCGCGCGAGCTCCTGCCCGATGTTGCCGAAGCCGAGCAGACCGAGCGTCTGGCCTGCCAGGCCGCGTGCTTTGGAGAATTCCTTCTTGTTCCACTGCCCCGCACGCAGCGACGCGACATTGTCAGGAATGCGGCGATCCAGCGAGAGAATCAGACCGAAGGCGAGCTCGGCGACCGCCACGGCATTCTTGCCCGGACAGTTCGAGACGTAGATGCCGCGCGCCGAGGCCCCCTTCACGTCGATGGTGTTGTAGCCCGCGCCGGCCCGCACGATGAGCGCCAGATTGCCGCCATCCATCATGGCGGCCGTGACCGCTGTCGAGCGGACGACGAGGACATCCGCACGCGTGGCACGAAGCGCCTCGCCGAGCGCCTCGTCCTTCAGGGCGGGCTCGAACATGACCTCGCAGCCAGCCTGAGCCAAGCCGTCGAGGCCACTTTGTTCGAATTGATCCGCAACCAGGACTTTCATGCGCGTCAGACCAGTCAGATCAAATGCGACAGCAATCCATCACGCAGCTTCGGCTCGAACCACGTGGACTTCGGCGGCATGATGCCGCCTGCATCCGCGATGGCCATGAGGTCAGCCACACTGACCGGATACAACGCGAATGCGACCGCGGCGTGGCCCTGATCGACCGCGCGGCTCAGCGCCGCGGGACCACGGATGCCGCCAACGAAGTCGATTCGCTTGTCTGTACGGGGATCGCCCACGCCGAGCAGCGGAGCAAGCACCTGGTCCTGCAGAAGCGAGACATCGAGCCGATCTGCGGGCGCGGCGTCACGGCCGGGGGCTCCCAACGTGACGTCGTGCCACGCACCATTCAGGTACATCGACACGTGGCCCTTGCCCGACGGCGCCGGACCACCCGGGGCTACGGTCAATCGAGCGGAGATCGCGGCGAGGAAGGATGAAGCCGTCTGACCGTTGAGATCCTTCACCACGCGGTGATACGGCAGGATCTGCGTCTGGTTGTGCGGGAACGCGACCGCCAGAAACGTAGAGGCCTCGCTCGATTTGCCGGACAGCGCCTGCTTCGCGCGCATGGCGCTCGCCGCCCGGTGATGGCCGTCCGCAATGTACAACACCGGAATCTGTGCGAATGCGTCGACGATGGCGCTCACGTCGCCCGCCGGCACCTGCCAGATTGTGTGACGGATGCCATCTGCTGCCGTAAAGTCCACCAATGGAGCATCCGTCGTGATCCGTGCGGCAAGCGCGTCGAGCGCGGGTGCGGCCGGATACGTCAGGAACACCGGGCCTGTCTGCGCGCGCAGTTCCACGATGTGGCGCGTACGATCATCTTCCTTGTCCTTCCGCGTACGCTCGTGCTTACGAACGATGTCTCGCTCGTACTCGTCGACCGAGAAGCACGCCGCGAGACCGATCTGCGCGTGATCGCCCATGACCAGCCGGTAGAAATAGAGACTCGGACGCGATTCCACGACGAGCGGAGCGGATGTCCGAAGCCGTTCGAAATTCGCCGCCGCTGTGCGATAGACGACGTCCGCATAGGGGTCCGTGTCGGGCGGCAGATCGATTTCGGCGCGAGAGACGTGCAGGAAGCTGAGCGGCCGGTTGGCGGCCAGGCTTCGCGCTTCCGATGTGCTCACGACATCGTACGGTACGTCCGCGACATCTGCGGCGACGCGCGGATCGGGACGAAGAGCAAGGAAGGGATAAACGGCAGCCATGGAAACAATAATTATAGGCGATGGCTGCCTGCGGGCGCGGGAGCCCGTCAGCGGGCCGCGGCCGACGGCGGAGCCGACGTCCTCTTTACTGGGATTGGCATCTCCGGCATCGTCAATCCTTCGAGGGCGGCGGCGCGTCCGGCGAGATACGCCGGCAACTCGGCGTCCGGAATAGGCGCGCCAGGTGGCATCCGCCGGTGCTCCAGGACGGGATTCACCCAGGCGCCGTTCTTCTTCAGCCGATAGTCGAGGTGCGGTCCGGTCGCCAGGCCAGACTGGCCGACGCGTCCGATCATCGCGCCCTGCGACACGTGCGCGCCGGCCCGCACGGCAATCGCCGACAGCTGCAGGTAGAAGCTTTCGTACCCACCCGCATGGCGAATCCCGACCGTGCGCCCGCCACCGCCGTTCCAACC
>JBKPMA010000518.1:0-5996 GCA_046731935.1 Acidobacteriota bacterium | reverse complement strand
GCTCAGATGCGCCGACGTCCGCCCCCGTCGCGAGACGGACCTCGACGCGATCGAGCCGCCCGAGGCGATCGAATGCCCACTGTGCCGCCGCGATGTCCATTAGGACGAAGTTGCCATCGAGCACGGCCGCAGGGCCGTCGTTCTGCAGCAGCCCTCGGATCACGAACGAGCGTCGTCGATCGCCGATGTCGAGCTCGATTCGATCCCCGATGCGAAGACTGTGGCGGCCCGCGAAGGCCGCGGTGAGAACGACGGCCTCCGAATCGACCAGGAGCCGCAGAAACTCCTGCGGCCGTGGTTGGCCCTGGCCCCCGCTGAACTGGATCAAGCGGTACTCGCGGAACGCCAGGTCGCGCAGAATATCGACCCCGAGCACGCGGAGCGCCTCCGGCCCACCCTGGCTGGCACGTGCCACGACATCGCCTTCAATCACAGGGCTGACGGCGCCGAATTCCGAAAGCCAGTCCAATTGCGCCAGCCGTTGCTCGTCGATGCCGCCAGCCGGCGCAACGATCTCGAGTGACGCGGCCCCGGACATCGCGTCCAGCGCCGACGCGAATCCGCTGACCGAGCTCTGATTCGCAAGGCGGATGGCCAGGACGACGGCGACGCCGAGCGCGATGCCGCCGACCGCGACCGCAGTCCTCATCCGCTCAGTTGTGAGGCGGCGGAGGATGAACTGCCTAAAGAGCCGCACGGCCAGCGCCTGACCTTCGCCGATCGGTCTGGATCGATTCGACCCGGCCATCGCGAAGGTGCACGATGTCGTCGGCGGCCGCCGCCAGTTCCTGAGAGTGTGTGGCGAGAAGAATGGTGACGCCCGCGTCGCGGTTGAGCGCGGCGAGCAGGTCGAGCACGCGCGCGCCGTTGTCGGAATCCAGGTTTCCGGTCGGCTCGTCCGCCACTAGCAGGGCGGGTTCGTGCACGACCGCGCGGGCGATGGCGGCGCGCTGGAGCTCGCCACCCGAGACCTGTTGAGGATAGTGCTGCAATCGATCCGACACGCCCATCCGATCGGCCAGAGCCCGCACGCGCTCGTCCACAGTAGAACCGTTCCGTCCGGCGAGACGCAATGGAAGCGCGATGTTCTCGGCGAGTGTCAGCGTTGGCAGCAGGTTGAAGAACTGAAAGACGAAGCCGATCCGTTCGCGCCGGATTCGTGTCAGCGCGTCCTCGTCGAGGCGATCGAGCCGCACGCCTTCCAGGCTGACCGAACCCGCGCTCGGACGATCCATCCCGCCGCACAGATGGAGGAACGTGGACTTGCCGCAGCCCGACGGACCCACGAGCGCGACGAAACGGCCGCGCTCGACCGACAGGCTCACGCCGCGCAGCGCGCCAACGGTGGTGTCGCCTGCCCGGTACGACTTCTTCAGTTCTTCGGTGACGAGGAGGGCCATACAAACGTCACGAGTGTCTCGACATGCGCGGTGTTTGGGAACAGATCGAACGCCTCCACGTGAGCGATGTCGTATCCCTCGTCCAGAAAGCGTCGAGCGTCCCTGGCGAGCGTTGCGACGTCGCACGAGACGTACACCACGCGAGGCGCTCGTGCCTGGACGATCGCCGTTGCTGCCTCCTTGGACATCCCCGTACGCGGTGGATCCAGAAGAATCGTGGCGTCGCGCGCCTGGAACGAGCCGCCTACGTAGCGTTCGACCGACGTCGGCGCGGCTATCACGGCGTCCCCGAACGGCTCCGCGTTGGCCGCGAGATCCTGGCTGCTCTGTCGATCGCCTTCAACGGCTGTCACGGTACCTCGCTTGAGTGCCGCCCAGGCGAGACCGAACAGTCCGACGCCGGCGTAGAGGTCGATGAGCCGACCGGGTGGCAGCTGAGCGAGGACCGCCTCGATCAAGGCCGGCAGCACGAACCGGTTCCCTTGGAAGAATCCTGCCACATGCCGCCGCAGCGTCAGCAGCGCGCTGTTGTGATCGACTGCAAGGCTGTCCACGACATACGGTGATCCTTCCGAGGCCAGAAGCTGAGCGCCGCCGCGGGCCACCACGGCGCCGGTCACCTTGGCTTCGTGGATTCCTTCGAGCAGCGCGCTCGCCTCCGCGGCCGTGCAGTCCTCGGCGACATCGATCAAGAGCGCGCGTTGGCTCGCGTCGATGTTCTCGCTCAGATCGACCTGGCGGCAGACAGGGCGGGTGCGCCGCCAGTGCGCCGCCAGGTCGGCCAGGATCGAAGCTGTCTGCGGTAACAGTTGGCGGGTCGGCGCTGGATCGCAAAGGTCGTGGCTGGCCTCGCGAAAGAACCCGATCCGCGATCCCCTGACATGCAGGCGAGCCCGCATCCGATAGCCGTGGTCGGGAGATGGCGTGACCGGGACGGGCTGCTGCAGCTGGTGGCGCGCGATCCGCGTGAACGCATCCTGCACGATGTCGCTCTTCAGGCGGCACTGGCGCTCGTACGACACGTGCGCGTAGACACTCCCGCCGCACGCGGGATCGCAGATCTGAGGGCGCCGATCGGGCGACGCTTCAAGGACCTCGGAGACGCGCGCGTACATGACGCCGCTGCGCACCCGCTCGACGTCCGCCCGGACTCGCTCACCCGGTATCGCGCCCGCAACGAGTACAACCTGCCCGTCGTGCCTGGCGATCATGCGTCCGCCGGCCGCGGCCTTCTCGATGGTGAGCGTCAGCTCGCGCGGGAACATGCCTCGCTCACTCCTCCGAGTACCGGGCGTGGGGCAGGTTGGCGGCTTCCCGCAGGTGACGATCCGTCGCCGCCTGTACCGCAGCGGCGTAGGCGTCTGGACTCATACGCTCGCGGAATGGCTCGAGATCGGCCCTGGCGTCACGCGCGGCGTCAGCACGCACGGCATCAGAGGCGTGCGTGCGCGCTATGGCCTGCAGCTCGACGTCGAGCGAAGCCAGACGGCTGACGATCGCCGCCCGCGCGTCTCCGCGCGCATGGACCGCCTGTGGGCGCAGCGCGTCCAGCTCCCGGACAAACGCGTCGAGCGCGTGGTCGAGCGGCGAGTTCACCCCAGCACTCGCACGGCGCGTCGTCAGCCGTGCGACGAGGCGATCGACATGTGCGGGCAGCGACGAAGAAGGGCGCAGGTCCGACTGCGCCGTTACGGTAGTCACGACACCAGTCGCCCGCCGCCACGCATCGAAGGCCTCGAGCACGTCGGCCTCACAGAACGTGATGTGCACGGGCCGCCGTCGAGGCCCTTTGGCGTAGTACCGCTCGAACGTCCGATCGATGCCGCTCGTGGCGACACGAAGTGGGATGCCCTGGTCGGCCCAGCTACGCACAAGATCGAACGCGGGACCGGAAATGCGAATGAGGTGCCCATCGTTCTTCCGGCACAGATGCGCCTCGATGGCGCGGCAGTAGGCGCCTGCGTTCTCCTCGTGTTCCTCGCTCGGATCCGCGTTCACACCCACACCACCTCGCCGGCCGTCACATGCCACGCCAGGGGTCCCTCGATCACGACGAGGGCACCTTCCTGATCGATGCCGGCTGTCGTGCCTTCGTGTGCGGTCCCGGCCTGTGTCCACGACACGCGCGTACCATGCGACGAAGGAGCCAGCGCTTGCCACCGGTCAAGCACGCCTGCCGCGTCTCCACTCAGTAGCGCCTCGTACTCACGTCTCAACGCGGCCAGCGTCTGCACGAGCACCGGCGCTCGCTCCACGCCTCGGCCCAGCTCGGCCTCGAGGGAGGAGGCGCGGTCCGCGATGTCGGGCGGATACGCTGCCGCCTGAAGATTGATGCCGTACCCGAGCACGACGTGCTGCAGCACGCCGTCGAAGGTCTGCCCCTCGGCAAGGATCCCGGCAATCTTTCGCCAGCGCCGCCCCGCTGCCGTCGGCGCCTGACTGTCGGCGACCACAATGTCGTTCGGCCACTTCACGTCCACCGGCAGTCCGGTCGCCGTGCGGAGGCCCGTGGCGAGGGCGACGCCGGCAGCCAGCGTAATCAGTCTCGCCCACGGCGGAGCGCCAGTGGCGGATGCGTCCACGGCCGTCGGCCGCAGGATGATCGACACATACAGTCCGGCGCCTGGGGGTGAGAACCAGCTGCGTCCGTTCCGGCCGCGCCCTGCCGTCTGGGCGTCGGCGACGACGACCGTGCCGTCGGCTGCGCCGGCACGCGCGAACTCCGCCGCGATGTCGTTCGTCGATCCCGCAACCGCGTAGTAGTGCACCGTCGACGCAAATCCGCCGAGCGCGTCATGCGCCGCCGCCAGCGCCATCGAGAGATCCGTTGGAAGGGGCGCCCGCGACGGATTCATGAACCGATTTCGATCTCGAAGCTGATGTCAGCGGCCGGCGCAGAGTGCGTCAGCGCACCGACCGAGACATAGTCCGCACCCGTGGACGCGAGCGTCTCGATCCGGTCGAGTGTGACGCCGCCGGAGATCTCCACTCGGGCGCGTCCACGCGCCCGGCGCACTGCCTCTCGCACGTCGTCCGGCGTCAGATTGTCCACCAGCAGCGTATCCACGCCAGCTGCCAGCGCATCGTCTACTTCCTCGAGACTCTGCGCCTCCACCTCGACCGGCAGCTCTGGCTTCAGCGCCCGTGCACGGTCGATCGCCGGGCCGATCCCGCCCGCGAGACGGACGTGATTGTCTTTGATCAGAAACGCGTCGTACAAGCCGAAGCGATGGTTCTGGCCGCCGCCGACACGAACGGCGTATTTCTCGAACGCGCGGAGCGTCGGCGTGGTCTTACGCGTGTCGAGAATGATGAGCCGTCCGTCAGCGGCGCTGACGAACCGCCGCGCGAGCGTCGCAATACCCGACATGCGTTGGAGGAAATTGAGCGCGACGCGCTCGCCGGTCAACAGCGCGCGAGCTGGTCCGGCCACCTCGGCGAGAACCGTTCCAGGATCGCAGTCTCTCCCCTCCTCCACCCGGCGCGTCACCGTTACAGTACCGTTGACAGATTGAAAGACCGCCTCCGCGACGTCGAGGCCAGCCACGACGAGCGCTGACTTGGCGAGCAGAATCCCGCGTCCGACTGCCGTGGCCGGGACCGTCGCCTCTGTCGTGATGTCGCCGGAACCCACATCTTCTGCCAACGCCGCTCGCACGAGCGGGCCGTAGATCTCACGCGTGAGCGGCGCGACCGGTGGCACTGCAAGATCCTCTACAGCTTCGCTTCGACCGGCGACAATTCCACACTGACGCTGAAGGCATCGCTCTCGAGCAGCGTGAGCAGTTCCACGAACCCGGCCGCCCGCACATCAGCCTCCGACGTCCTCAGTGACGCCAGGTGGTCGGAGGTATCGCGCACGGTGGCCTGCACGACAGGCGTGGTGAGCGGCCGCTTGGCCTCAGACTTCGTCCGGCGTACTTCGGTCAGCACGAGCGCCGCGCGCTCCAGCGCCAGCGCTCCGGCGGGATCCGGGGTGCCGCCGATGTCCCGCAACACTTCGTCCGCCGTTGGCCACGCCGCGCGGTGAATCGATCCCTCACGCCACCACGACCAGACCTCTTCGGTCACGAACGGCAGGAACGGTGCGAAGAGTCGAAGGATGACCGAGAGTCCCGCGACGAGCGCGCTGTTGGCCGACGCGGCGTGTGCCTCGCCCTGTGAACCGTAGCGACGCGACTTGACGAGCTCCAGATAGTCATCGCAGAAGAACCAGAACCATCGTTCGACTCGCTCGAGCACGGTCGCGTAGTTGTACGCCTCGAATTGCGTGGTGGCATCCGACACGAGCTCAGCCAGGCCCGTCAACATGCCTCGATCGACTGCGGCGGTGATCGGCCCCCGCGGCGTCGAGCTCGAGAGCGCGAACCGTGAGGCATTCAGAATCTTCATGGCAAGCCGGCGACCGACACGCATCTGACCGGCGTCGAACGCCGTGTCCGTTCCAGGGCGCCCGCTGGCCGCCCAGTAGCGCACGCCATCAGAGCCGTGTTCCTGCAGGAGGGCCATCGGCGTGACGACGTTCCCCTTCGATTTCGACATCTTCTTGCGGTCGGGATCGAGCACGAACCCGGAAATCGCTGCGTTCGACCAGGG
>JBKPMA010000517.1:0-8373 GCA_046731935.1 Acidobacteriota bacterium | reverse complement strand
GAGTTGGCCCGCATACACGGGCAATCCGAGACCGGTCAGAAACGCGAATGCGTCCTGCAGCTCGTCGCCGTCGCGCTCGACTTCGAGAATCAGCTGATAGAGGCTGGCAACGCTCCGCACGGTCGAGAGAGGCTTGTGGGAAGCGGCCGCCGCTCGCTCCGTGAACACATTCACGGGCAGTCGCTTGTCGAGCGGCACCGGCGCCGAGAGCAGCGGATATACGTCGCGCGCCGGATCGAAGCGCATGTGATCGCGGCCGGCGATCCAGTCTTTCAACGCGAGCCGGTTCGACGCAAACAGTCCGGCCTGGTGTGCGACGAGGGCCTCGAGGGCTTCATCGCTCAATTCGGGCGCGGCCCAGCATGCCTCGGATCCTCTCCCGGCTACTCGTGCGAGGCGGATCTGATAAGCGTGCGTCCCGATGATGACCGCTTCAATGACCTGCGCGGCGCGTGAGAGATCGGAGCGTGGTACGACTGGCGTGTCCGCCCGCGCCACCTGACTATTGAGGCACGCGATCAGGGCAAACGCACGCGCCAGCCGGCCAATTCCGAAATCCGCATTTCGCATTTCGAATTCCGAATTCCTAGATGCCCTTTCGCCATCTTGGATCGTCCGTCTTCAGAAGCGTGACGACCAGGGCGTTGGTTTCGTCGAGCGGCTGTGCGGTCGCCCACCGAACAGGGTGCGACACACCTCGGATCTCAATCGATGCGAGCAGCCGGACGTCAGTTCCCTCGAGTCCCGCGGGCAGCCTGAACGAGGCCTGCCGCAGTCGTCCGGCATGTGGATACCCTGGATCGAGCGTACCGGCTGCGAGTGGCTTTCCATCGCGTGTCTCCACGGCAACGCGCAATGTCCCGGGCACGCCGGCAACGCCATCGTTTGCAAATGCGACGACGAGCTCCGGCGCACCGCCGCGTTTTCGCTGCCACACCCACGACGGACGGACGCGATAGCCGATCCGACGACGGAGCGTGTCGAGCACGGAGGGACGGCTGTCGAAGTAGCGGCGCAGGTTGTCGGCCTCGGTCCAGAGCGACCAGTAGTTTCCGCCGAGGTCGAGCACGTGCAGCAGCTGATGCTCGATCACGTCCAGACCGGCCGCGTCGATCGAGTACCCGGGCAGGTCCGTGCGATACCGCCGGTGGTAACCGTCTTCCATGACGACCGCGAGCTGAGGCGGCCGTCCCGACAACTGTTCGATCTGGATCGGCTCGTCGAGCGTGATGCTGTCGGAGCGCAGCCAGCATCCGGCGTCGATGGCGAGCTGCCTGACGGCATCGTTGCCGACGCGGCTGATGTCCGGCTGCGTATTGACGACGAGAGGCGTCCTTTTCCACGACTCGAGCTGCGACGAGGTCATCGCGAGCAACGTACGCGCCGCGGTGCGGTCGTCGGGAAACGGGTGCGGCCAGTCGCTCGTGTGCCCTTCTCCCCAGAACCCGTACATCATGAGGTCCATGAACTCGATTGCCGGATCGCCATCGAATCGGGCCGCCAGCAGATCGTTCAATTCGCGGAAGGCGCGCACGAAGGCCGGATGGTCGTACTGCGGCTCGACGAACGCGCGGCGCCCTGGCGCCGGTGAGCGGAGCGGCACGACCGGCACTTTGTCGTGCAGAAAATCAGGGAGCGCCAGGACCTTCGGCTGCGTCTCGGGATTGGACAGCTGCACCCGGAACGCCACGCGCAGTCCGGCGCGCGCCGCAGCGTCGAGTGTCGCGCTCCAGACTGGCGCCAGATCCAGACGGCCCGGCTGCTGCTGAACGTGCCGCCAGTCGCACCGGATGTAGAGCAGATCGACGAACGGCAGCGACGCCATCCGCGCAATTTCGGACTCGAGCGAACCGCGGCCCTCGCGTACCGCGAGTGCGGGACCGTTCTCTTCCCAGGTGTAGCCGATGAGGCCGAGGCCGACGTTCCTGATCGGCGCCTGCGATGCCGTCGTCGTCGCGATCGTGAACCAGCCCTCGTCCTGATCGATCGTGAAGGGTCCCTGGTCCAGGCGGTCGGCTGCCGGGGACGTGGCCCGCGCGCGATCGGCCTGCGGGGCGGCGAGCGCGGACGGCGCGAGGCCGGCAGCGAGACCGCTCGTGCCCGCCAGCTGGAGAAATCCTCGTCTGCCGAACGGGACGGACGATCGCTCACCTGCCATGACGCCCCCGATTGATGTGTTCAGTGCGTTCGTGCCCGCGGTCCCTCGTCTGGCCCCGTCGGGACGATCACTTCGAAGTCACTGCCCTTGATCCTGGATAGCGCCTCGAGCCCTTTGAATCGCCGATCGGGCGCAATCGAAATCAACCAGTTGCTGCCATTGTCGGCGACCAGCATGCCGTACGTCTGCAGCGCTTCGAGGACCACGCGGGCATCATGCGGAAACCCGGAGACACCCACGCTTCGCTTCAATCGCAGCCGTTCGCCCATCCGCGGCAGCGACGCGTCGCTGTTCCGGCTCGCGAAGTGGCGCGCTGGATACACGTAGGCACGGCGTGAACGACGAACGGTGACACGCAACGCGTGATCGATCCGTCCCCGGGCGACCTCGTCGTAGCGGACGATGGCTGGAAGGATCGGAAGGCCGGCGGCGTCTGAGGATGTCCATCCGTCCGGTCGCATGGCGTTCGAGCTCAAGTCGAATGTCGAAGCTTGAGACGCCTGCCATCCTTGATCCGTCAGCCGCGCCTGCCAGAACTCGTGGAGGCGGCTGTTCGCGGGATCCACGATGATGAGGTGACGGTCGCCGGTGCCTTTTCGCTGGAACTCGGCGAGCGTCGTCTCCGGACCAGGAAGCGCGCCGTAGTCCTCGTTGTGCGCAAGCGGCCAGTTCTCGATCGGCGCGTTCTCGGGAACCGGAAACGGTCCGGGATCCGACTGCTGCGGATAGTGCGTGATCCGCACGGGCACGCGCGGCTGTGTCGGGGGCACGAGCACGAAGTTCATGTCGAGGTTGAAGCCGAGCGCTCCCTCGCGTCCGATGCTGCCGATGATGGCGTCTGAGTCAGGCGCGACGGGGCGGCTGCTGATGTCTTCGTGCCACGGATTGTCGGGCGGAAAGATCTGCAGGTGCTCGAGGATGCGATCGGCGGCCGGTGTATCGAACAGCGTGGGCTCGGTGATTGCGGGCGGGTCAGGGGCCGCAACGCCGGGGCGGACGGCACTCGCGATGCAGAGCACGCATACGGAAAATTGAATTGAGCGTCGCACGCAGACCTCGCCAAACGAAAGCAAACGCAAATCAACAGGACGCACCTGTTACCACCGCAAATAGCGGGCGCGATCGACCCACCGGCCGTCCACCATCACACGTGAGACGCTGCGGATTTGATGGATGTCGATCGAGGGATCGCGATCCAGCACGATCAGGTCGGCCAGCTTGCCCGGCGCGATCACGCCGAGATCGTCTCGCCGAAGCGAGGCCGCTCCGACGGAGGTCGCCGCCGCGAGGGCTTCGAGCGGTGTGAGACCAGACTCGACCAGCAGCTCGATTTCGCGCCAGGGCGCCTCACCGCGATCCGCGAACGGCACGCTGCTATGACCGCCCATCGTGATACGCGCGCCGTGACGGAACACGTCGAGCGTCAGGCGCTTCATCGCCTCGAAGCCGCGCACGTCCACTGCGGGATCGAGATGACCGCCTTCGCGCGGCACTCCGGCGCGGACTTCGAACACCGCCAGCGTCGGATTCACGAACGGCTGGCGCCGTTCGAGGATGCCGAACAGCCGCTCCGCCTCCGAGCCGTCGAGTCGCGCGTCCGCAAAGAGTGCGTAGCGTCCGTCGCGCCGCGCGGCGTTATCAGCGAGTACCTCCTGCCGATACTTTTCTGCCTGCTCACGCTCGGCGATGGCGGTGCCAAACGACGTGATGTGCTCGAGGGCGTCGAGGCCGGCCTCGAGAACGTCTCGTGCGTCCAGTATCTCGAGGTGGGCCGTACACGGAATGTTGTGCGCGTGACACACACCGATGACCGCGGCCGCGCCGGACAGCGGCAGCCGGAAATAGATCTTGATGGCCGACGCACCTTCCGCAACGTTTCGTTCGGCCGCGCGGCGTGCTTCGTCGGCGTCGCGTGCCACCACTGAATCAGCCGGATAGGCGGGGTGCTCCCCGTCGATGTGCGGACCCGCCAGTGCCATGCGAGGACCGCCCAGATGCCCATCTGTGACGATCTGCTTCAACCCCTCGAACCGCTCATTCCACTGGCCCGGATCGCGAAAACTCGTGACGCCGTTCACCAGCTGGCGGATCGCCAGCTTCGGATCGCGCTCGATATGAAAGTGCAGGTCGATCAGGCCCGGCATCACGACGTGTCCCGCGAGATCGATGACGTCTGCGTTCGACCGTGACGATCCGGCTCCGGCGGGTTCAACAGCCGTGATGCGATTCCCTTCGATCGTCACGCGCACGCTGTCGCGGGGTGCGGCACCGGTACCGTCGATCAGGCGGACGTGATCGAGGACGATCGGACGGGCGGACTGTCTGGCGTCTGGAGCGAGGGGTGAGGCGAAGGACCAGGCGATCGCGATCAGCGTCGGGACGAACCAGCGTGGCACGGGCATCACTAGCGCTCGAGCCCAAGGAGTCGCGCGGCGTTGTCCCAGTACACTTTCTTCAGGATGGCGTCGGGAAGGCCGACGCCATAGATCCGCCACCGTCCCTGCGGCGGAACCGGGGCGGGAGCGTAATCGAAGTACTCGTCATCAGTCTCCAGGAATCGGTAATAGATCTCGTAGAGGCGGTCGCCGAAGATCTGCTGCGGCGTATCGTGGCCGTTGGGCACGGCGTCGGTGCCGAAAAGAATGCGGTCCTGATACCGCTCGAAGAACGCACGCGACGCGCGCGGCTGGCGGCCCAGCTCCGAAATCCGGGCCGCGAGATCCACGAACACGTTGGGAAAGCGGTCGAGCATACGCCCTACGGCATCGAGATCCTCGGCCTGATGGCCGACGTGATACGCGATCCACGTGGTCTTCGAATGCCGGGCGAACAGGCGATCGCGCGCGGCCAGTAATGTCTGAAACCGCGGAAAGCCGCGGCCGTGAAACGACCAGTCCGGATGGTGATAGAGCTCTTCGAACCGCTCGTTGGACGCGTCGGTCGCCCGGAAGAAGGCTACGGGATCCGCGACGTGGATACCGACCGGCAGCTTGAGCGCCGCACTCGTCTCCCACATGGGATCGAAGCGGCGATCGTCGACCGCGACAAGTCGTCCACGCGGACCGCCATCCCGCAAGTAGAGGCCCAGCGTCTTCAGCACCTTCAATCCACGCGCGCCCGCAGCATGCGCGGCCTGAATCTGATCCGCTTGAAACGCGGGATATCCCCGCTCCGCGGCTCGTGAATACCACGGCTCTGTAAACGTGAGGAAGCGCTGTGGGTGGGCGCGATCGAACCGCTCGACCGTGCGAGACAGTCCGCGTCCGCAGCCGCCGGTGAGATTCACCAGCACGCGGACGTCTTTCCGATCCATCACGCGGAGCAGACTCGAGGGCCGGCCGATATACGTCACCGCTTCGGCGTCTTCGCTGCCATCGCGGCGGCGCCCCGACCAGCTCAGATGTGCGTGAATGTCGATGACGGGGAACCGCGGGCGCTCAATGCGCGTCTCGCGCACGCGCAGCATGCTGACGGGCCGGTACGCGTCGAGCGGCACCATGGGCACGCCCGAACGGCGTCGCGCCGTGCCTCCCGCGACGAGCACGCCGCGGGCGGCTCGCTGAACGCGCCCTGGTGCGGGTGCCGATCGGCTCCGTGTCACGCGGGGTACCGCGCCATCACGTCGTGCACGCGGCGCGTCAACGCCAGTGCCTCGTCGTACGGACGCTGCCACAGATTCCGGCCGAAGATGATGCCGGCTGCGCCCGAACGCATGCACAGGTCCACTTTGCCGATGGCCTGATCGGTGTCCATCTTGCTGCCGCCGGAAAACAGGACAAGACAGCGGCCCGCGGATCGCACCACGCGCTCCAGGCGCTGCCCGGCGTTCTCCTTCAACGAGCGATACGGCTCCGGACATCCGGCCGTCTCGTCGTTCGGTTCGTGGAGCTTGACGATGTCGGCGCCCATTTCCTCGGCGACGCGTGCGGCGTAGTCGATCGCGTACAGCGTGCCCTTCCCGCCGCGCGCTTCGATCGCGCGGCCGCGTGGATACGCCCACACGACCATCGGCATGCCGAAGCGTTCGGCGTCCTGCCGCACCTTCTGAAACTGGAGGAACTCGAAATCCTGTCGCGGCGTACCGATGTAGAGCGTGTAGCCGATGGCGTCCGCCCCCAGGCGCACGGCGTCTTCGACCGACGCATTCAACGGCGACACCGCTTCGTCGTCTTCCGGGATGTTCGTTTTTCCGTTGAGCTTCAGGATGAGCGGTACCTTGCCGCCGTAGTCCTTGAAATACTTCTCAGCGAGGCCGATACCCAAGGCGATCGCCGAGTACCGCCCCTCGACCGCCAGGCGGCACTGAAACGACGTGTCGATGGCCGCGGGGTTGGGGAAGAAGTCCGCCGGTCCGTGCTCGAGTCCCTGGTCGAGCGGCATGACGAGCAAGGTGCCGTTCCCCGGGCCATAGTTGTAGAGCAGGCGGCGCAAACGCACCTGCTTTCCGAGGCTCACTGACAGGTGATCGAGGCGTGAGGATGCGGCAGTGGACGGCATTTGACTCTTTCTTTTACTTTCTATAGCCTGTGTTAGCTTTCTTTTATAGCGGCGGCGGTGGAGGTTGTCAATCGGCGCCGAGACGAGTGTACGGAATGACGGGACGTCCTGGTAACTCTCCCGTGGGTGCGATCGGGCCGCTGGTGGCGCCCGACCTCGCGGACCTGTTGGCCCGCCCCGCACGTGAGCAGCAGGCGGGCGGCTACTGGTATACCGTCCACGAGATCGCCCAGCAGCCCGAGACGTGGGTCGGGACCGCGCAGAGCCTGGTTGCCGATCGCGACGCGGTCCACTCGCGCCTGACGCGTGCGGGCCTGCACGGCACCCGCACCGCCCGAGCCGTCGTCCTCACCGGATCCGGCAGCTCCGTCTACGTCGGGGAAGCCAGTGCACGCTGGCTCCAGCGCCGCTGGCAATCACCAGTCACGGCGGTCGCGAGCGGCGACATTCTCACCCATCTCGATGCGTGGATCCCGGACGGCCATCCGGGCCTGGTCGTGTCGTTCGCCCGCTCCGGCGACAGTCCTGAGAGCGCCGCCACGCTGGATGCGGTGCTCGCCGCGCGACCCGGGTGGGAGCATCTCATCATCACCTGCAATGGCGCGGGCCGCCTCGCGACCGAGCACAGCGCGCATCCATCGGTTCACACGATCGTTCTCGACAGCCGCACCTGCGATCGCAGCCTCGTCATGACCAGCAGCTTCACCAATATGGTGGTCGCGGCACACGGGCTTGCGGCGCTCGATGACGCGGACGGCTATCAACGGCGAGTCGCGGCCGTCGCGGACGTCGGGCGTTCGGTCTTTGCGCAATCCGCCACGCTCGCGAGCCTGGCGCAGCGGCCGTTCACATCCGCGATCTTCCTCGGCAGCGGCGGCCGCTTCGGCGCCGCGCGCGAAGCCGCGCTCAAGATGCTGGAGATGACGGCCGGCGGCATCCACACGATGGCCGAAACGTTCCTCGGCCTGCGTCACGGCCCGATGTCAGCAGTCCACGACGATACGCTGGTCGTCTGCTTCCTGTCGGCGGAGCCGGTGACCCGCGCCTACGAGTTGGACCTGATTCAGGAGCTGAATCAGAAATCGCTGGGCACGCATCTCATCGTCGGCGAGTCGCTGCCAGACGGTCTCGTGCGCCCGGCCGATGCCGCCATCGAGTGCAAGGGACTCAGTGTCGCCGGCGATGATCTTGCCGCGGTCACGGACGTGGTCGTCGGTCAGCTACTCGCGCTCTTCCGCTGCCTCGCCCTCGGGCTGCGCCCGGACGCGCCGTCCAACAACAACGTCATCAACCGCGTCGTCACCGAGTTCACCATTCATCGCCGACCCGCCTCGTCGTAGCCCTATGGTGCCGGTCCTCGTCATCGGCGAGCTGAACGTCGATCTCATTCTCAGCGGCCGCGGAGATCTGCCTGCATTCGGCACGGAAATCACCGTCCAGGATTTCGCGATGACGCTCGGCAGCGCCTCCGCGATTTGCGCATCCGGTCTGGCCCGGCTCGGACGGCCCGTATCGTTTGCCGGCAAGGTTGGCCAGGATCCGTGGGGTGACTACTGCCTGCGCGCCCTGGGGGAGGCTGGGGTCACAGTGGATGCCGTCATCCGCGATCCTCGAGTGAAGACCGGGGTGACGGTGTCGATCACCGCCGCACATGATCGGGCGCTCGTGACGTATCCGGGCGCGATGGCGACGTTCATGGCGAGCGACTTGCCCGACGG
>JBKPMA010000516.1:0-7070 GCA_046731935.1 Acidobacteriota bacterium | reverse complement strand
GTGGACGGCGGTTTTGAACTGATGTCGTAGACGACGCGATTGATCCCTTTGACTTCGTTGACGACGCGCGACGAGATGCGCTCCAGTACAGTGTGCGGCAGGCGCGCCCAGTCGGCCGTCATGCCGTCGCGGCTCTCGACCGCCCGCACCGCGACGGTGTACTCGTACGTCCGTTCGTCTCCCATTACACCAACGCTCTGAATGGGGAGCAGCACGGCAAAACTCTGCCAGAGTGAGCGATACAAACCGGCCTGCTTGATCTCGTCGACGACCACCGCATCGGCGCGGCGCAGGAGCGTCAGACGCTCTGGCGTAATCGCGCCGACGATTCTCACCGCCAGGCCTGGTCCCGGGAACGGCTGCCTCGAGACGAGCTCCTCGTCGATGCCAAGGTCGCGTCCGAGCACCCGCACCTCATCCTTGAACAGCTCACGAAGCGGTTCGACGAGGGCGAACCGCATCCGCTCAGGCAATCCGCCGACGTTGTGATGGCTCTTGATGGCGCTCGACGGCCCCACGATCGACACTGACTCGATGACGTCGGGATAGAGCGTGCCCTGGGCCAGATAGTCGAAGTGCCCCAGCTCTCCCGCGCGCCGCTCGAACACGTCGATAAATGTCTGGCCGATGATCTTGCGCTTGCGCTCGGGGTCCGTCACCCCGTTGAGCCGCTCGAGGAACAGCGACGTCGCGTCGACGAATTCGAGCGGGAGTTGGAGCTTGTTGGTGAATCGTTCGCGGACCTGTGTGGCCTCGTTGAGGCGCAGCAATCCGTTGTCCACGAAGATGCACGTGAGCCGGTCACCGATGGCACGGTGAATGAGAACCGCGGCGACGGTCGAGTCCACGCCGCCGCTCAACGCGCACACAACGCGCTTGTCCCCGACCTGCTGGCGGATGCGGGCCGTTGCCTCGTCGATGAACGAGGCCATCGTCCAGTCGCCCGTGCAGCCGCAGATGTTGTAGGCGAAGTTCCGGAGGATCTCGAGGCCGCGCTCGGTGTGTGCGACCTCGGGATGAAACAGCAGTGCGTACAACGACCGCTCCGGGTGCTGCATGGCCGCGACCGGCGCGTTCGCGCTCGTCGCGATGACGCTGAAGCCCGGAGGCGCTGCGGCGACCATGTCGCCGTGGCTCGCCCACACGCGAATCTCGCCTGGCACCGACGAAAAGAGCGGCGCTGCCGGCGGGTCGCCCAGTTGGACGACGGCGTGACCGAATTCGCGTTGAGGCGCCGGCGCCACTCGCCCGCCGAGCGTATCGGTCATCAACTGCATGCCGTAGCAGATGCCGAGCACGGGCACGCCGACGTCGAAGAGCGCGGGGTCGCAGCGCGGTGCTCCCGACTCGGACACGCTGCGCGGTCCTCCCGACAGGATGACACCGACAGGACGGCGTGCGGCCAGCGTTGCGGCGGGCACGTTGAACGGAAGAATTTCGCAGTAGACGGAGAGCTCGCGAAGCCGGCGTGCGATGAGCTGAGTGTACTGGGAGCCGAAATCGAGGATGACTATGGTCTGATGCGCCACGCAGTGGTCTCAGAGGCGGCTGGCGCGGTCGAGCGCCGTATCGCGTCCTGATATTATACGAGGCGAACGCCGCCTCATGACGCGCGGCAGACATATCCAGGATGTTTTCCGCTGCTGATGTCTTCATCCGGACGTTTTAGGCGACATTCGCCTCTCGCGACTCTCGTTACGCTCGTCGTCGCTGCCGTCTGGTCCGATCCTGCATCGGCGCAGTACCCTGGTTCACCCACGGCGCAGGCGCTCCCGCCCATCGTCAAGAAGAAAGTCGCAAGCGAAACCGCGCAGCTGGACCTCATCGGCCACGTCATGCTCGGCGCCGCGCCGTCGGCGCAAGCCGCCGCGGATGAAAGGCGCGCATACATTCCGCTCAGAGGCGGACGACTCGTCGCGATCGATCTGTTGTCATCGTCGGTGCTGTGGTCGCTCGATATCGAGACGAAGTTTGCGCCGGCGATGGGCGACGGCCTGGTCTTCGTCGCTGGCGACGAGCTCCTGACGGGACTCACCGGTGACGGCACCGTGCGCTGGACGATGCCGCTTGGCGGCGGGTTTTCTGCGCCGCTTCTCTGGGATTCGGGATGGCTGATCGCCCCGGCAGCATCGGGCGACGTACTCTGTATCAGGGCGGCCGACGGGCAAGTGCTCTGGACCCGGAACCTGGGATCGCCAGTCAGCGCTCGGCCGACGATCGGCGGAGATCGCGTCTATCTGCCGCTCGAGAACGGCCGCGTGATCGCGCTCGCGCTCAAGGATGGCGCCCCGATTTGGGAACACCAGCTCGGAGGGACGCCAGGCCCCGTGTTCGCGCTCGACGATCGCGTGTTCGTCGGATCGCGCGACAAGTTCTTCTATTGTCTGAACACGAAGAACGGCAAAGAGCGTTGGCGGTGGCGTACCGGTGGGACCATCGTCGGTACGGCGGTCGTCGATCGCAAACGCGTCTACTTCACGGCGTTGGACAACGTCGTCCGCGGCCTGGATCGGAATAACGGCTCGCAGCACTGGGCTGCAGGACTGCCGCTGCGCCCGACCAGTGGACCGCTGCTCCTCGGCTCGGTGGTGTTCGTCGGCGGCGTCGCGGCGGAGCTGCGTGCGTACACCGTCCAGGACGGATTGCTGGCGGGTCAGTACGACGCGCCATCGGATCTCGCGGCGCCACCGCAGCTGCTGGTCGGAGACATCCCCGAGCTGAGTCAGATCCTGCTGCTGACGCGAACGGGAGAACTGCAGCTGCTGCGCCGGCAGCTGGAGCCCGCCATGGTGCCGCTCACGCTGCCGATCGGCGTGGAGGTTCCGCTAGACGCGCCTCCGGTCCGTGTCGAGTCTGCGGAAGCACCGCTCTCGGACCCCGCTGCGACACCGCTCTATGACGTCATGCCCGGGACGCTGACGATCGAAGCGCCCTTCACGCCGCCCTGACGCTCGAGCGCACCAAGCGCGTCCCGCACGGCAGTCGCGAGGCGCTCGACGCCTTCCTCGATGCGCGCAGCCGATGGTTGCGCAAACGACAGGCGCATCGCGCCACGTCCGGCCCCATCGACATAGAACGCGGTACCGATGACGAAAAGCACGCGACGAGCGATAGCGTGTTCGAGCAGCACTTCGGCATCCATGCCAGAGGGCAGCGACGCCCACAGAAAGAAACCTCCCCGCGGCTCCGGCCAACTGAGTACGTCGCCCAGTTCACGGCGCAGCGCATGCTCCATCGCGAGTCGCTTCTGCTGGTACAGCGCGCGGAGGCGTGGACCTTGCGCGTCGAGGACGCCGCTCTTCATACATTGCCAGACGATGTATTGATCCAGCGCGCCGGTGCAGATGTCGGCGGCTTGCTTCGCGATTTCGAGCTTCGCGACGAGCGCTGCCGGCGCGACGAGCCAACCCACGCGCAGACCGGGCACGAGCGTCTTCGAGAAGCTGCTCAAGTAGATCACGCGCCCTTCACTGTCGTCGGCCTTGATCGGACGCGTGTCGGCTGGTCCGGCGACATCGCTGAAATACAGCTCTCCGTACGGATCGTCTTCCACGATCAGGAAATCGTGGCGCGCCGCTGCGGCAAGCAGGGCGAGCCGCTTCTCGCGGCCGATCAGAAGGCCGGTCGGGTTCTGAAAATTCGGCACGACATAGAGGAAGCGGATCCGGCGACCGGCCGCTCTCAAGCGTGCGATGACCGCTTCGAGGTCGTCGAGGTCGATGCCGTCTGCACCCTGACGGACGCCGACCAGCTGTGCCTGCACATTGGTGAACGCGGTGATCGCGCCTGTGTAAGTCGGAAGCTCCACCAGGATGACGTCGCCGGGGTCGATCAGCACGCGGCCGATGAGATCGAGCCCTTGCTGGGAGCCCGTCGTCACCAGCGTCTCGTCGGTCTTCGAGGGAATGTGACGCGCCGCCATCACACCGCCAATCGCCTCGATCAGCGGCCCATGGCCACGCGTCGGTCCGTACTGCAGTGCCGACGCCTCGCGGGCTTTGAAGCCGTCGGCCGCGATCGCCGCGAACTCGTCCCACGGGAAGCTGGCGGGATCGGGATACCCGGGTGCAAACGAGATGAGATCGGATCCGCGGCTTCCCAGCATCCCCATCTTGCGGATCGCTGATTCCTGCATGCCGGACGCGGCACGCGAGAAGAATGATTGATAGTTCATGAGGACCACTCCGCCGACAGAGCTGCACCGGGAACGTCGGCCGTGACCGACACCGCGCCGCCTCGATACAGCCGCACGTACGCACACAATGCCGTCAGGCCGAGATACTGGAAGACGAGCGCACGGGCGAGCCAGGCCAGCAGCTGAATCGGGACGACCGCCAATCCGACGATTGGTACGAAGCCGATGACGCCCAGGCTCGCCATCGCGAGCAATGAGGCGATAGTCGCGAGGCCGACGATCACCAGGAGCGCGCCGAACAGGACGCCGATCGAGCGCGCGTCACGCCGCAGGAACTCGCCGACACGGAGACACGCGGCGCCGACGCTGCAGTCTTCAGCGGCGATCGCGACCTGCGTCAGCAGATACAGCAGATTGACGATCGTAATGATCGCCACGAGCACGGCGGAGATCACCGTCGCCACGAGCGTCCACGCCACGCCGAGCCCTGCGGACGCCACGAGCCGGTACGCTCCATAGACCGACGCCAGGTAGGCACCACCCACGACGGCGTACACCACCATCAGGACGATCCCGAGCCACAGATACCGGCTGAAGAGACGGCGGGCGCCGCTGCTGTAGCGCTCGATCCGGAACGCACCGGCGCGCCGGAACACGGCGAGCCGCAACGGCGGCCGCTCGACCGGCGGTGCGTGCCGTTCCGCACGCACGAGGACGGCAACGGTGCCGCCCTTGGCCAGGAAGGTGATCGCCGCCCCACCCACGACGAGCACCAGCATGCCCGCCAGGTACGCGGCGAGCGCACCAGGACGAGCCAACAGGCCTGACATCAAGAGGGAAATGACTTGCCGCGCGTCCCGAGCGGCGATGTCGACGGCACTCTCACCCGCCAGCAAGGCCAGCAGGAACGCAGCACCGATGACCGGAACCACCAGCAGGAGCTTGAAGGCGGACTCAGCGAGAAACTGGAGGACGATGACCTCCCAATTGGCGGCGGCGAGAAGCGCGCCGCGCTTCAAGAGGGGCGTCACCGTACGGAGGTCGGCCATCGGACGCGGCATCGCCGCCGCTCTTGCAACTATAGCACCCGCCTCCGTTCGGATGGCTGAGCACCTTGCTGCTGCCCGAGCCCGGCCTGTATGCTGCCGATCGTGGCTGCTCCCTCCGCCGCCGAGTCAGACGCGCGGTCAGCAGGAATGGCCCCACGCTCCGATCCCGCGGCGCCCTGGCGTGCTGCGTTCGTGCGCGTTGTGGGCGGCCTCATCGCGGCGGCCGCGATCGTGGCCGGCGGGCGGGCGATGGAAACAGCATCGCTCGGTTCGACAGATCGCGACACACTGGCGCGCGTCGAGGACGAGGTCCGTCAAATCGTTCAGGCGAGGACCGCGGAGCTCCATCAGATCGCAGGCCGGATTGTCGTCACCGCCGACCAGGTGCATGCGGCTGGCGCCGAACCGGAGACTGCACGATCCCTCTTCGACGCCACGGCGCATGCGATAGACGAGCAGCCTGCAGGACGCGCCTCGGCGACCATCTTCAGTCCAACCTTCACGCCAATCGCCTGGAGCGGCCGGCCGGCCGAGCTTTCCGTCAATCGCCTCGCGCAAGGCCGGGAATTGTTCGTCGCGCCCGGACCACTCGGTCCTCGTCTCGTGTACGTCACCCCGGTGGCCGACCGGTCGGGACGGCGGCCCGCGGGCAGCATCGCAGTCGAGCGGCTGCTGGCAGACGGCGCGCTGTCTCCTTCCGCCACGGAAGAAGACGCCAGGCTGTTGACCAAGCTCGTACCGGTCTCGATCCGTGCGCGCTATGAAGGCGCCGGTGAGAGCGCCCCCCCGTCGGGATTCACCGTCAGCGCCGCAGACGGGCGGCCGCTGCTCGAAGGCCGCGTTGATCCGGCCGCACTGATCGCGTTGCGAGCCGGCTTCCGCAGCGGCGCGTGGGATCTGGCGCTCGCCGCACTCTGTCTCGCGCTCGTCGCGGCGGCCGTTCCCTTCGTCGCCTGGCGGGAGACGGTCCGCCGGACCTCTCAATACCTGCTGGCATCGATCATCGCCCTGGCACTCTTCGTCGCTGCGAGACTGGTTGGCGCCGCCGGCATACCCGAAGCATGGTGGTGGGTCGCCACCGGCTCTGAAAATCACTGGTGGTGGTTTCTGCTGCTGCGATCGCCGGCGGATTTGCTGGCAACCGCGGCGTTGCTTCTCGCGATCGCGTGGCTGCTGTCCGACGCCGTCGAGCGGCGCCGGGTCGTTCAGCGGCATCCGAGCAGGCCGTATGCGAGTGTGGCGGCGGCCGCCGGGTTCACGCTGACCCATGTCGCAGCGGGCTGCGCGCTCGCGCTGATGCTCATCGGCCACCGCCGGCTGCTCGCGCTCGTCTACGCGGGGACGAGCGTGGACCCGGTCCAGTTCTCGCTGCATCCGTTCGACGTCGAGCGCGTGACGTTCATGTTCGGCGTGCTGCTGCTGCACGCCGCCGTGCTGTGGTCCGCGGCGCTGCTGCTGCGATTCGTGGCGACCTTATGGCGCGTGGGTTCACAGGAGTGGCTCCTGCGGGCGCTGACTGCGCTCTGCTGGCTGACGCCGGTCGCAGTCGCGGCCTGGGTCGAAGAGGGCCGGGGTGTGTCATGGGGCACGCTGCTCACGCCGGCGGTCGCGGCCGTCACCCTGGCAGGACTGGCGCGGCAGCTCGGACCACAGCTGCGTCGCGGATCGCAGGCGATGCGACTCAGCGTGCGCTTCCTGGTGCTTGCGCTGCCGGGCCTGGTGTTTTATCCCGCGGTGGCGGAGCTGTCAGCGCAGACCACCGAGCGCGTCATCACCGAACAGCTCGCTCCTCAGGCGCTCTCTCACAGGCAGGAACTGCAAGTCGAACTACGCCGATCGCTGGCACAGATCGACGAGTTCGCCGATCTGCCTGGCCTGCTCGACAC
>JBKPMA010000515.1:0-14250 GCA_046731935.1 Acidobacteriota bacterium | reverse complement strand
AGATTGGCATCCGCATGGCGCTGGGCGCACGCAGCGAAACTGTCGTCGCGCTCGTCGTACGACAGTCGTCGGTGATGGTGATCGCAGGGCTCGCCGTCGGTTTGATCGCGGCGGTGGCAACGATGCCGGTGCTGGCGTCTACGCTGTACGGTGTCACACCGCGCGACCCGGTGACGCTGCTCACGGTGCCGCTCGTCCTGGCGCTCGTCGCATTGGCCGCGACGTGGTGGCCGGCGCGCCGCGCATCAGCGGTCAATCCCACAGTAGCGCTCCGCGAAGACTAATAGAGCGGCGCGCGAGATCGGCCCAGGGCGCAAGGCTTTTGGCCCATGGCAGACTTCATCGCCCCGAGTTGTGCCGTGCGCCATGTGCCTTGTGCCGTGAGCCCGTGCCGAGCGCAGCTCAGTGAATAGCCTCAGCCGTGCCGTTCGCGATCGCTTCGTCGATGACGCGCTTCATGCCCTGCTCCGCGTCGGATGAGAGCTTCTCCATCTGTCGTCCGAGCGCTTCTTCCTCCTTCGACAGCGGTTCCATCCGTCGCGAGAGATCCTCCATCGGCCGGTTCAGCGCTTCCATCTCTTTACCGAGCGCTTCCATCTGTTCGCCGAGCTTGTGCATTTCTGCTTCGAGCGACTTCTGTTCGCGCTCCTGGTCCGCGCGAACGCTTTCGTCGGCTTTCTCCTGCTCGCCGAGTTGTCGTGCGGCGAGCGCCGCCTGTTTTGCGCCAATACTCCCCTGCTGCGCCCCGATGGCGCCCTGCCTCGCACCGATCTCTGCCTGCTGTGCTCCGATCTTGGCCTGTTCGGCACCGAGCGCTGCCTGCTGCTGACCGATTTCCGCCTGCCGCGCGCCGAGCGCGGCAACCGGCTCGAAGAGCGCTCTGACCCGCTTGATCACCGCAGGATCCTGCGTCGTGTACTCGCGGCCGTCCCGCCTGAACCAGAGGATGGGTCCGTTGCCGTTCCGCAACGCTTTGGCACGATCGATGTCCGCGGTGTCACCGCTCATCGTCACGTTGTCGTTGCTGTTCACGAGCACCCACGCGTCGCGATTCCGCCTGCCCGACGCGATGTGCGGAAACGCGCCTGGTGCCGCGGCGATCGGCGCTGATCGCGCGATTACGGCGTGCAGTGTCGTCGCTCCGTCGGCGTGTGCCGCGACGATCGCGGGCTGAACGGTCTGACTGCCCGACGGGGACTGGATGATCTCGGCCTGTTCCGCTCGCGCGGCAAGACGAAGAGGAAGCAGCGTGCATGCCGCGACGGCCACGATCGTCCAGGCCAGACGGCGGGCGCGTGCGGGTTCGGACTGCGCAAAGGCAAGCATGGACAATCTCCGTGTGAGCGTGGTCACCGAACGCGAGGCACCGGCGGCAGCAAGGCCCTCCGGGTACCCGATGCCGAGCGCGAGCAACAATCGGCCGTACGCCTGCGGCGACGCATCGAGCGCTCGCAGCACATCGGCATCGCACGCCGCTTCGCGCGCGAGCAGGTATTCGCGGGCCGCAACGTGCGCCAGCGGATTGAAGAAGCAGATCCGCTCTGCGAGCGCGGGAAGCCACGCCAGCCAGAGGTCCCCGCGCTTCACGTGAACGAGCTCGTGACAAAGCGCCATCTGCTGCTCGGCAGCCGTCAGCATCTCGAAGCGTTCCTCCGGCAGGAGCACGGTCGTTCGGAACGCACCGAGCGCTTGTGGCGACTGGACGCCGGCAGAGACCCGGATGTCTGGCAATCGAATGCCGAGCCCGGTCGCAAGCGTCTCGGCCATGGCCTGCACGCGCGGTGATGCGGGAGCCGACTCGATGACGACGCGCCGCGCGTTCCGGGCCCGCACCAGCAGCCAGGCCAACGCGGCGGCGGCTCCCACGAGCCACGTGGCCACGATGGCAGCGAGAATCGCCTCTCGCGCTGGAACGAGCGCCGATACCGGCGCACCACCCGATCGAGTGTCGCCAGGCGCGGCAGGAAACGTCCGATTCATGGCGCCGTCACCAGAGCACGGACCGGCGCCGCAGTGGACACGAAGTGTCTCGGCCTGAGTGCCCGACAACGGCGAGACGACTGGCGCCGGCGTCAGCATGTAGGGCGGCAGGATCGTGAGGCCGACCGGCTCGATGGCCGCCAGCGAGACGAGCAGTTTGGCCGACGCCACCCACCAGAGTGCGCATTTCGCGCTGGCGGGAAGACGCGGGATGGCGCGGCAGATCGCCCAGACGACAAGTACAGCCACGCTCCCTTGCACCGTGGTCTGCAGCAGTCCGCGTGCGAGCACTTCGATGGAGGTCATCGCTGTGTCTCCTTCGTCGTTCGGGACTGCAGCCGTGCGATGGCCTCCTCGAGCTGACGGAGTTCATCCGCGGTGACATCGGTCGATTCGCTCAGATACGCGACAAACGGCGCAAGCGATCCGCCCAGGTTGCCCTCGACGAACCGGCGGACGACGCCTCGCAAGAGTTCGGCGGACGACACTCGCGCCTGGTAGCGATACACCCCATCGACGGACTTCCGGGCGAGGTGTCCTTTCCGGCGGAGGCGCTCCATCATCGTGAGGACCGTGGACCGGGCCAGTTGTCGCGGATCGCCGAAGCCTTCGACGGCCTCTCCGACCGTCGTCCCGCCCCGGTCGGAGACGAACCGAAGCAGCGCGAGTTCCTGGTCACCGATGGTTCCTGGGGTCATTGGCTCGGCTCCTGACTACAGCTGTCGTCAGCCAGCACACTACCTTTTGACGACACTTGTAGTCAAGAAGTTCCGCTGTGGGGGGTATCAGGCCTGGACGGGGCGGACCATGACGAAATCCTGCTGAAGGTCCTGCCCCAACAGGAATGCCTGGCGGCCGACGATCTCGAATCCCCACCGCTTGTAGAAGGCAATGGCGCGCGGGTTGTGCTCCCACACCCCCAGCCAGATGCTCTGAGATCCGGTTCTCTTGGCCTCGTCCAACACGGCGCGCATGAGGAGGCTCCCGATGCCGCGGCCAATGAACGCGCGTCCCGCATAGAGGCGGCCGAGCTCGACGGCGGAATCGTCGCCCACGACCGCGGGGGCGGGACCTCGCCTGACCAAGGCGTAACCAGCGATCGCCGATTCCGATTCGGCGAGCCAGCACGACACGCGAGGATTCGTGAGCTCTGCGCGCTGCAGATCCGGCCCATACGTCGCCGTTAGGTACATGGCGAGGTCTTCCGGGGTGTTGTCGGCGCCGAACGTCTCCGTGAATGCCTGCCGTCCGAAGGCCGCCAGACGCGCCGCGTCCTCGACGGTCGCCCGGCGGATCGTCACCCGGTCGCTACCGAGGCCAGAGCCAGCCAAACGTGCCTCCCGTCAGCAGCCCGTAGATCAGCCCATCCACCATCGTCTTGAGCGTCATCGCCCAGTTACGCCGCCACCAGATGGAGTTCTGCGGCAGCGCCAGCGAGTACGCGACGAATGCCGTCGTTCCGGCGAATCTGAAGACCGACAGGTAGTCCGCGTTCGCCCCGAGGGCGCGGCCTGCCACGTAGGCAGAGAGCGTGCTCACCACGAGGAGGTATACGAACCACAGTCCGAGTTGCTTGCCCATCGCTGGTGGACCACCAGGCGACAGCGTGATGAGCGCGATCGGACCTTTGTTCATCCGCTCGAGAAACGCGGGCGCTTTCATGCCGGCTGGCGATCCTGCGTGCGGCAGCGCGTAGTCGCCTGGCGGTATCGAGAATTTCCGCAGCGCGTCCTGCACCCCGTCTTCGTCCGGCAAGCGCTGGAGATCTCCGCGATGGAACGGCGTGACCATATGGATGACGGAGCTTGCAACGAACACAATCACTGCCGAGAGAACGATGGGAAGCCACAGCGTTTCGATCGTCACCATGCCCGCCTCCTGACGAATTGCGGCGCGGCCGTAGCGGCCGGTACCTGCGGCCGCATGCTAAGCCCGGATTCGGTCACGTGCAAGGACGCGGCGGTACCGGACGGTGGACCCGGTATCATGCTGCCGACCATGTCGATCGTTCGATGCCTCCTGCTCGTCGTGGCTGCAGCCGCGACGCTCGTCATGCCTTCGTCTGGTGATGTCCAGAGTGCGCCCTACGGTGACCTGCACTGGCGGCTCATCGGTCCGTTCCGCGGCGGCCGCGCACTCGCCGCGGTCGGAGTGCCCGACGAACCGCAGCACTTCTATTTTGGCAGCGTGAATGGCGGCGTGTGGGAGACGCTCGACGCCGGCCGCACATGGCAGCCGATCTTCGACAGTCAACCCGTCGGATCGATCGGAGCCATTGCGCTGTCGCCCTCGAATCCGCGAGCCATGTATGTGGGTACGGGCGAAGCCGACATGCGTTCCGACATCGCGCAGGGCGAGGGCATGTTCCGCTCCACGGACGGCGGACGGACGTGGATCGCCGCGGGCCTTGCCGATTCACAGCAGATTGCCCGCATCATCGTGCACCCGTCCAACCCGGATCTGGTCTACGTCGCGGCGCTCGGTCACCCGTACGGACCCAACGCGGAGCGCGGTGTTTTTCGATCGCGGGACGGAGGCCGCACGTGGCAGAAGGTGCTCGGGCCCAATGCTGACACCGGTGCGATAGACGTGCTCTTCGAACCCGGGAACCCGGCGGTCCTCTACGCCGCGCTCTGGCAGACGCGACGGACTCCGTGGAACATCTACCCTCCGTCGAACGGACCCGGAAGCGGCCTGTACACGTCCACCGACGGCGGCGACCACTGGAGCGCACTCACCAACGGACTGCCCGAGCATCCGGGACGGATCGGTCTGGCGATTTCACCAGTGGCGCCGGCACGAGTCTACGCGCTGGTCGACGCGGAGCCAGGCGGCGGACTCTATCGATCGGACGATCGCGGAGCGCACTGGCGCAAAGTGACCGGCGACACGCGAATCTGGAGCCGCGGCTGGTACTTCGGACGCATCACCGTCGATCCATCGAATGCCGATCGCATCTGGGCGCTCAACACGATCGTACTGAGGTCGGAGGATGGCGGCGCGAGCTTCATCGCGCTCAAAGGTGATCCGACCGGCGACGACTTCCACGATCTCTGGATCGATCCGCAGCACGTCGAGCGCCAGATCCTGGCGACGGATCAGGGCACGCTCGTCACGATGAATGGCGGCCGCACGTGGAGCTCGTGGCACAACCAGCCAACCGGGCAGTTCTATCACGTGAGTACGGACAACCGGTTCCCCTACTTCGTCTACGGATCGCAGCAGGACTCCGGTGCCGCGGGCGTGCCCAGCAGGACGACCACCCAGGATGGCGTGAACGTGACCGCCTTTCACGAGCTCGTGCCTGGCGGCGAGAACGACAACATCGCTTCAGACCCCGACGATCCCGACGTGATCTATGGCGGCCGGGTCGATCGACTGGATTTGCGCACCGGACAGACCCGGAAGATCGATCCCACGTTCGCGTACCCGGATCAGCATCGAGCCACCTGGACGCTGCCGCTCGTGTTCTCTCGCCGCGATCCACGCGTCCTCTACTTCGCTCGTCAGCAGATCTACATGACGCGGGATCAAGGCGAACACTGGACGCAGATCAGTCCGGATCTGACACGGCCCGATCCGGGCATCCCCTCGAATCTCGATCCGCCAACCGCCGCGCACGACGAGGGTCTCGGCCCGCGCCGCGGCGTCGTGTACGCAATCGGCCCCTCGCCGCTCGAGCAAGGCGGCTTGTGGGCAGGCACCGACGATGGACTCGTCTGGCGATCGCGCGACGAAGGCGCGCATTGGAGCGACGTCACGCCGCCAGCCCTCACACCATGGTCGAAGGTGGGGATTATCGAGCCTTCCCACTTCGACCCTGACACTGCCTACATCGCCGTCGATCGTCATCGTCTCGACGACTTCGCGCCGTACATCTACGGCACGCACGACGGCGGCCACACGTGGACGCTGCTCGTCTCCGGCATCTCGAAGACCCACGCCGTCAATGTCGTCCGCGAGGATCCCGTGCGCCGTGGGCTGTTGTACGCAGGGACCGAACGGGGGATGTACGTCAGCCTCGACGCTGGTGCGACGTGGCGCTCGCTGCAGATCAACCTGCCGGCGACATCGGTCCGTGACATCGACGTCAAGCAGAACGATCTCGTCATCGCGACGCACGGACGGGCATTCTGGATTCTGGACGACGTGACGCCGCTGCGGCAGCTCGCGCCGGACTTCAGTCTGGGCGCGACCCGGTTACTCGCGCCCGCGGCGGCTGTACGGCTTCGCCCCGAGCCCTTCATCGGCACGCCATTCCCTAAAGACGAACCTGCTGCGGCCAATCCACCGTTCGGAGCGAATCTCGATTACGTGCTCGCAGCGGCGGCGACGGAGGTCACGCTGACCATTCGCGACGCGCAGCAGACTGTCGTTCGGCACTACTCGAGCGGCGATCGAGCGACGGTTCTCGATCCTGCGCGCATGAGTGCCGCGCCCGAGTGGACCGAGGCGCCCGTCACACTCTCGACGGCGCCTGGCCTCCACCGATTCGTGTGGCCGATTCGATGGACGGCGCCGCCGGCGCTTGCGGCGGGCAATGCCTTCATCGATGGCGTCTGGGCGATCCCCGATCGGTACACTGTGGAGCTCGTTGTGGATGGCCAGCGGTTCACGCAGCCGCTCGACATCCTTCCCGACCCGCGATTGAACCTGCCGCGCGCGGTGTACGCGGATGCCTTCGCCCTGGCCAGACGGATCGAAGCGGCTCGCGCGCAAGTGACAGCGAGCGCCGCAACACTGGGAGGGCTTCAACGCGCGATTACCGAGCGCCTGACAAGCGGTGACGCCATGGAATCGTCCCTGCTCGCGTCGTACTTGCGGGAGCTGGTTAGCGTGACGGGCGTGGAGCCCACCATCAACCCCTCGAACAGCTCCTGGCGTCCGGCGAAGGCACTGACAACGCTGCGGTACCTGAACGACACGCTTTCGGACCTCGCGACCGCGGTAGACGGCGCGGATGCCGCGCCTTCGCCCGACGCTCGTGCCGGTGTCAGCAAGATCGAAGGGCTGGTGCCCCCGGTGCTCGCGGCCGCGGCGCGGATCCGGGCGTCGTCACTCGACGCCCTGAACGCCCGGCTCACCGCGGCGGGCAGACCGCGCCTCGAGATATCAAAGGTCGAGTAGAGTTCCGCCGAAAAGCTGTTACACAGCGAGCGTATACTTTTGGGCACGTTTCTCCGACGCAACGCGCCAGCCGCACGGCCCTAGCCCGTCAGGAGGTTCGGGGGATGCCACGCAGTTCAAGAGCGCTTCTGGCGGTGATCCTGGTCGCGGCGTGCCTGCTGCTTCCGTCGGCCGCCCGCGCGCAGGTCATTCCAGGCACCTGCGTATCGGGCGTTCTGCCGCACGGTGCCCTGTCGAGCGTCTGCGTGCCGGCGTCGGGATGGAACGGCGACTTGGTTGTGTACGCCCACGGGTACGTGGCGCCTGGCCTGCCGCTCGACTTCTATCAAACGTCGCTTCCCGACGGTACCTCGCTGCCGGCACTCGTCCAGAGCCTGGGATACGCATTCGCGACGACCAGCTACCGGCAGAACGGACTGGCGATTCTGGAAGGAGCGGACGACATCCGCGAGCTCGTCGCTGCGTTCGGCGCGACCCATCCCGCACTGGCTCGCACGTATGTCGCGGGCCTGTCGGAAGGCGGACTGGTCGCAACGCTCCTGGCCGAGCGATCGCCGGAACTATTCACCGGAGCGGTGGCGTCGTGCGCACCAATCGGCAGCTTCCTGGGCCAGCTCGAATACTTCACCGACTTCCGCGTGGTCTTCGACTACTACTTTCCTGGTCTGCTGCCGGCGTCGCCGATCCAGATTCCGAACGAGATCCTCGTGAACTGGCAGTCGAAGTACGTGCCGGCGATCACCGGGGCGCTGAGAGCGCATCCGGCAAAGACGCTGGAGCTGTTGCGAGTGACGAAAGCATCGTTCGACCCTGCCAAGCCAGAGACCGCAGCGGCGACGACGCTGGACCTGCTCTGGTACAACGTCTTCGCGAACAACGATGCGGTGGCAAAGCTCGGTGGCAGTCCATTCGGCAACAAGCTGAAGTGGTACACGGGATCGTCGAACGACCTGCTCCTGAATCTGCGGGTTCAACGCTTCACCGCGTCGCCGATCGCACGACGAGCGGTGCGCGCGTACGAAACGAGCGGCCAGACCGCCATTCCACTCGTGACGCTTCACACGACGGCGGATGACGTCGTGCCGTTCCTTCACGAGCTCGCCTATCTGGCAAAGGCGGATCCGGTCGGCCGTGGAAAGTTCCTGCCCGTGCCGGTCGTTCGATACGGTCACTGCAACTTCACGACGAACGAGGTGCTCCGGGCGTTTCTGCTGGCCGTGAAGCAGCCCTGAGGCGTTACTTGCCGCCAGCCGCTATCCACGCCAGGCCCGCCATGACCTGCCGCTGCAGCTCCGGCTGCTTGTCGGTGAAGCGATGGTTCGCGGCGTCGATGAGGACCAGCTTCTTCGGATCGCGCGCGGTGGTCTCGAACCGCCGGTAGTCGGCCTCGGGCACGTACTCGTCGCGCGTGGACTGGATCATCCACAACGGCCGCGGCGCGATCGTCGCGATCACATCTGCCGGTGCGAACGACGGTTCGTCCGCATCCCTCTTGGTGATCCACGTCGAGAAATCAGTCCACCGCCACGCGAGCTCCGCACTCGCCGGCAATCCCATCGTGAGCACGCCCGTCACCCAGTCCGCATTCGAGGGTCCGGCACCGGCGGCGACGGCCATGGCGGCACCCTCCGACACACCGGACAGAATCACGGGTGATGTCAACAAGCGGCGGCCACGCAGATAATCCGCGATCGACCGGTAATCCTGCGCGATCTGGCTGACGGTGACGTGCTCCCTGCCTGACGTGAACGCCGAGAGATAGCGTCGGACGTTGACGCCAGCCACCACGTAGCCGTCATTGGACAGAAATTCCGCGAGCGAGACGGCCAGACCGACCCACCCGACATCGCCGCTCCCCATGATGACGGTCCCCTTCGGCGCCGTGCCGCTGTCGGGAACATAAATCGTCAGTGGTACCGGCCGTCCCCGGATCGTCAGCTCCACGAACTCGGGAGCACCGGCCGCTGTTGACGCAGGCGTGAGCGCCGCCAGCGCAAACAGGAGCGAGGAGATCACTCGATGGTTCATGACGGGTGTCGCAGCGCCGGAGCCGCCGACGAGAGTATCCATCGGATCGACCGCCGCATCGCATCGTACAGCGCGTTGCGTCGATCGCTGAAGCTGTGATTCCGCGATTGGATTGCAATGAGTTGCCGGCCGGGCGCGTCGGGACCGAACGTCTCGCGCGCCTTTGCCGCCGGCACGTACTGATCGTTGGTCGATTGAATGACGCAGAGCGGTGCGCCTATGCGTTCGATGTAGTCGTACGGCTTGACCATCTCAAGGGCCGGCGGTCCGGCTTCGTGCGAGCCGGGATGAAACAGCCGTCGCGGGCGATGCCGGACGTACTCTTCCTGGTCGGTCAATGCCACGGCAAGCACGCCGCCCACCGACGGACCGAACTCCGGTTCCGCCGCTGCCACGACGACCAGGTCGGCTCCGCGCGAGATGCCGACGAGAATAACGGTGCTCGACGCAGGCAATGCGAGCCGCTCTTTCGCGAGTGTCGCGATGTCAGCGAAGTCCTGGGCCAGCCCGCCAGGCGAAAGACTTTCGGCTCCTCCGCGCAGATGATCCAGGTAGTCTGGCGCGCTGAATCCTGCGAGCGGTTGCTCGAGCGAACTCAGCTGCTCGTATGTTTCGAGGTCTTTGCCACGCCACCCGCCGTCGCCCGTGACATACAGGAGCAGTGGACGCGTGACGGCTCCAGCGGGCGGGCGCGACAGGTGCAACAGGAGCCACCGGTCCTGGACGCGCACCACCGCCTCGCTCTGCTGGGCCGCTGGTTGGATCTGGACGCGCGGCGAGGGCGCACAGCTCACCGTCATACAGGCGAGCATCACCGCGCACAGCCCACAGCCAATTCGAGAATTCACGGCGTCCGCATGGAGTGGCCCACTCGCAGCACCAAAGGTTCCACGGCTTCAGGTGGTTCGCGCGCGCTTTCCATTCGCGAAGATGTCGTTCAGCATGCGCGGATTCGCCGCGTCGTCTCCATAGCCGAAGGTGCCGTCCGTCAGAATGGTCTGGGCCGCGCGGAGGAAGGCACCGAGCGCGGCGCGGCAGAGGCCGCTACCCACGCTGATGCGCGTCGCGCCGGCAGCCTGGAGCTGCTCGACGGTCACCGGCACGCCGGGCAGGCCGGCGAGTACGTTGATCGGGCGATCGACGGACCTTGCGACGGTCTCGATATCCTCCAGACGCTTGAGTCCCGGCGCATAGAGCACGTCGGCGCCGGCCTCCTGATACGCCTGCAGACGGCGGATTGTGTCTGCAAGGTCCGGACGACCAACGAGATAGTTCTCAGCGCGCGCGGTCAGGACGAACGGTGCGGGCAGGCGTCTGGCCGCCTCAACCGCCGCACGGATGCGCTCCACGGCGAGCGGGAAGGCGTATTGCGGCTCCTCCTCGCGTCCCGTACTGTCCTCGATCGATCCGCCGGAGGCGCCCGCTTCGGCGGTGAGCCGGATAGTCTCCGCCACTGCGGCCGGCGCATCAGCAAAACCCTTCGCGAGATCGACGCTGACCGGCAACGTCACGGCCGACACGATCGAGGCGACGTGCGCCAGCATCTCGTCGCGCGTCACGCCGTGATCGGGGCGTCCGGTCGTGAACGCAAATCCCGCGCTGGTGGTCGCTAGAGCTTCGAAGCCGAGGTGTTCGAGCAGACATGCGCTGCCGACGTCCCATGGATTGGGAATCACGAACGCGCGGCCGCGTTCATGCAAGGCCCGGAAGCGGGAACCAGGTGTGTCGTTCATGATGATTTGCTCTACCGCGCGCTCGCGCAAGATGACAGACGGATGACTCCAACGTGCCACATCGTCAGGTGGTGTAGTGGCGCGTCCAACTTCTGCCGCAAAGTTTGGTTCTAATACTACGATGGCGACCGAAGCCGACACTCACTCGCTCAGTGCCCGCACGCACGCGGCAACGCCGGATGCGGAGCTTCCCGTCGCCGCCCCGCGAAAGCACGCCCGCCGCTGGTTGATCCTCGGAGCCGCCATTGTGCTCGTTGCAGGCGGCGCGCTGCTGCTCCGCCAACGCGCGGCACCCCCAACCGGCGCGGCACATCGGCCCCAAAATCCGCCGGTTCCCGTGGGTGTCACCGCGGCCACACACCGCGACATGCCCGTCCATCTTGCGGCGCTCGGATCGGTCACGCCGTACAACACCGTGACCGTTCGTCCGCGCGTGGACGGTCAGCTGATGCGCGTCGCGTTCCGGGAAGGCCAGTTCGTCCATCGCGGCGATCTGCTCGCCGAGATCGACCCGCGTCCGTTCCAGGTACAGCTGGAGCAGGCCGAAGGACAGCTTGCGAAGGATCAGGCGCAGCTCGGCAACGCAAAGACCCAGCTCGCGCGCTATCAGCTTCTGTTGGGCCAGGACTCCATTGCGCGCTCCAATGTCGACGAACAGGCCTCTGCCGTCGCCCAGCTGGAGGGCGCACTCAAGGTGGACCAGGCCACCATCAACAGCGCCAGGCTCAATCTGACCTACACGCGCGTGACGTCGCCAATTGACGGCCGCGTCGGCCTGCGCATCGTCGATGCAGGCAACATCGTCAGCGCGGCCAGCACGACGGGGCTCGTCGTGATCACACAGGTCGAACCGATTGCGGTTGTGTTCACGTTGCCGGAAGACACGCTGCGCATGCTGCTGCCGCGCCTTCGCGACAAGGCGAAGCTGCCGGTCGACGTGTTCGATCGCAGCGGCGCCACTCACCTCGCCACCGGTGTGGTCGAGACCGTTGACAATCAGATCGACCAGGGCACTGGCACCGTCCGGGTGAAGGCCGTCTTCGACAACAAAGATCACGTCCTCTTTCCGCTGCAGTTCGTGAACGTGCAACTCCTCGCGGACACGAAACCGAATCAGGTGGTCGTACCGAGCGTCGCGATCCAGCACGGCCCTCAGGGTGCATTCGTCTACGTCGTCGCTGATGGCAAGGCCGTCGCTCGTCCTGTGGTTCCCGGACTCGTGGAGGGAGACACCACCGCAATCGACAAGGGGCTCGACGGCACTGAGACAGTCGTCACGGAGAGCACCGATCGTCTGCGGGATGGGAGCCGTATCGAAGTCCGCGTTCCCGGAAAACCGGGACCCGGCGCGCAGAGTGGAGGCGCAAGCGGTCGCCGCCGGCGGCAGTCATGAGTCCGTCCCGCCCGTTCATTCTCCGGCCCGTCGCGACGTCGCTGTTCATGGCGGCGATCCTGCTCGCGGGAGCAGTCGCGTACCGGCAGCTGCCAGTCTCCGCGCTGCCCGAAGTGGACTATCCCACCATCCAGGTCACCACGTTCTACCCGGGCGCGAGCCCCGACGTGATGGCCAGCTCAGTGACGGCACCTCTCGAGCGGCAATTCGGCCAGATGCCGGGCCTGAAGCAGATGACATCGACGAGCTCGTTCGGCAGCTCGGTCGTGACGCTGCAGTTCGACCTGGCGTTGAACATCGACATCGCCGAACAGGAGGTACAGGCGGCCGTCAATGCGAGCGGCACCTTCCTGCCGCGCGACTTGCCCAATCCTCCCGTCTACAGCAAGGTGAATCCGGCGGACGCCCCTGTTCTGACGCTGGCGCTCATGTCCAAGGAGCTGCCGCTGTCGCAGGTGCAGTCACTGGCCGACACGCGGCTGGCGCCCAAGATTTCCCAGCTACCCGGCGTCGGTCTTGTTTCGATCAGCGGCGGCCAGAAGCCGGCCGTCCGCGTACAGGCCAATCCCACCGCGCTCGCCGCGTACGGCATCGGACTCTCGCAGCTCCAGACCGCCATCGCCAACGCCAACGCCAATCAGGCGAAAGGCACATTCGACGGACCGCGGCAGGCGTACACCATCGGCGCGAACGATCAGCTCACCTCAGGTGACGCCTACCGTCCGCTCGTCGTGGCCTACCGCGACGGCGGTCCCGTCCGTCTGTCGGACGTCGCACAAGTCATAGACAGCGTCGAGGACCAGCATCAGGCCGCCTGGATGAATCGGACGCCGGCTGTCATCGTGAACGTCCAGCGTCAGCCAGGTGCCAACACGATTGCCGTCGTCGACAGCATCAAGAACCTGCTGCCGCAGCTGACCGCGACACTGCCACCCGCCGTGACGGTGAGCGTGCTCACGGACTGGACGACCACGATCCGCGCGTCGGTTCATGACGTGCAGGTCGAGCTGTTGATCACGATTGTGCTCGTGGTGATGGTGATCTTTCTCTTCCTCCGCACGCTGCGGACCACCATCATTCCCGCCGTAGCGGTGCCTCTCTCACTGGTCGGCACGTTCGGCGTGATGTACCTCCTCGGCTTCAGCCTGAACAATCTCACATTGATGGCGCTCACCATCTCCACCGGATTTGTCGTGGACGATGCCATCGTGATGATCGAGAACATCGCACGCTTCGTGGAGGAAGGGGATCCGCCGCTGCAGGCCGCGCTCAAGGGAGCCGAACAGATCGGGTTCACGATCGTCTCGCTGACCGTCTCCCTCATCGCGGTCCTCATCCCACTGCTGTTCATGGGTGACATCGTCGGCCGTCTCTTCCGGGAATTTGCCGTGACGCTGAGCGTCACGATTCTCGTGTCTGCGGTCGTGTCACTGACGTTGACGCCGATGATGGCGGCGCGAATCCTGCGCCACGTGCCGCCAGAGCGGGAGGGACGCCTCGCACGGACCCTGGAGCGCGGATTCGAACGAGTGATCGAGGCGTATGGCAGGTCGCTCCAGTGGGTACTGCGACACCAGGTTGTGACGCTGCTCGTGTTCCTTGCCACCCTGGTCGCGACCGGCCTTCTCTTCTACGTCGTGCCGAAAGGCTTCTTCCCGGTGCAGGACACCGGAGTGATCATCGGGGTGACTGAGGCGCCCCAGACGGTCTCATTCGAGCGGATGTCGGATCGCCAGCAGGCGCTCGTCGCCGCGCTGCTCCAGGATCCAGCGGTCGAGAACGTGTCGTCGTTCATCGGTGTCGACGGCACCAATGTGACGCCGAACAGCGGGCGCATACAGATCACGTTGAAGTCGCTGGACGATCGCGATGCCGATGTCAGCACCATCATCCGCCGGCTCCAGCGCCTCTCGTCCGATGTCACTGGAATCGCGCTCTACATGCAGGCGGTGCAGGACCTCTCTGTAGAAGACCGCCTGAGCCGCACGC
>JBKPMA010000514.1:0-5048 GCA_046731935.1 Acidobacteriota bacterium | reverse complement strand
CCCTCGAACCTTTGATGCCACTGGGTTTCGGCCCGTTGGCGTGGGGCCCTCGAAATCGTCCCGTTTGGGGCCTTAGGCCCTCGTGCCCGCAGGCCCTGGGGACCTTAGCCTCCGCCCGCCCGGTCAGGGCACCTGCCACTCCCGCTCCCAGCGATGAGCGCGCAGAGCCGCGATGAGCGCATCAGGCAGCGGGACGCCGTCGCTGGCCGCGAGGTTGGCCCGCACGTGGCCGGGCTTCCGCATGCCCGGAATGGTCGTGGTCACCGCCGGATGCTGCAGGATGTAGCGGAGCGCGAGCTCCGGCAGCGTCTGACCGGCAGGCACCAGCGGGCGCAGGCGATCTACCCGCTCCAGCGTTGCCGCGAGCTGTGCTGGAGTGAAGTACAGGTTGCGCCAGTCGCCGTCGGGCCAGCGGCTGTCCGCCGTCAGCGTGCCAGTGAGGCTGCCTTCGTCGAAGGGGACGCGCGAGATGATGGCAATCCCGTGCGCCTGGCAGTACGGGAAGAGCTCGTCCTCCGGTGTCTGATCGAAGATGTTGTGTACGACCTGGACCGCGTCGACGAGGCCGGTCGCGAGCGCGCGCATGACGTTGGTCGGCTCCCACCGGTTCACGCTGATCCCGAAGCTCGTGATCAACTTCTCGCGTTTGAGGTCGTCCACCTCGCGCTTCCAGCCGTCGTCATCCGCCCACGTGTCGCTCCAGACGTGCAGTTGCTGCAGGTCGATGGTCGAGACGCCGAGGTTGGCGAGGCTCTTCTCGGTGTACTCGCGGATGTGATCGGCAGGGAAGACCTGGTTGACGGGAGTCTCTGCGCGTCCTGGCCACTTGAAGTTCTTGGGCGGGACCTTCGTGGCGATGTAGAGGCGCGTGCCGGCGTGGCGGCGGACCGCCTCGCCCAGGAGACGCTCGCTGTGTCCGCTGCCGTAGGCCCACGCGGTATCGAAGAAGTTGCATCCGCCCGCAACGGCTGCATCGAGTGACTCGTGCGATTGGCGGTCGTCTGATCCGGTCCAGCCGCCCATTCCCCACATGCCGTAGCCGATCTCGGCCACGGACCATCCTGTGCGTGGATATGTCCGGTAGCGCATTCCTCGACTATACCATCCGGCTCTCACACGTCCGTGATGACGAGCGTTGTAGCATGAACGCGTATGTCTGCGGCATCGTCGGGCGTCGTCTTGATTGGTGTGCCCTGGGATGGATCGTCGTCGTTTCTCCGCGGCGCGGCCCGCGGTCCATCGGCCATTCGCGACGCGTTGTGGTCGCCCTCGTCGAACAGCTGGACGGAGGGAGGGATCGATCTTGCGCAGGCGAAATCAGACGGGCGCTTCGTGGATGGCGGCGACGTGGATGTCGGCGCGACGGCTGACGAGTCGGTGCGCTTGATCCGCGATGGGGTGGAGCGCGTGCTTACCGGAGGTCGCCACGTCGTGTCGCTTGGTGGCGATCACTCGGTGACATATCCGATTCTGGACGCACACGCGCGGAGCGGCGTGCGTCCTGCGGTGTTGCACATTGACGCGCATGCGGATCTGTACGACGTGTTCGACGAGAACCGGCTGTCGCACGCGTGTCCGTTCGCGCGCGTGATGGAGGCGGGTCTGGCGTCGCGGCTCGTGCAGGTGGGGATCCGGACGCTGAATCGGCATCAACGGGAGCAGGCGGAGCGCTTCGGTGTCGAGATCATCGAGATGCGCGACTGGTCGCCGTCCGTGGTGCTGTCGTTCGAGGGGCCGGTGTATGTGTCGCTGGATCTCGACGCGCTGGATCCGGCGTTTGCGCCTGGGGTGTCGCATCACGAGCCTGGCGGGCTCTCGACGCGCGAGGTGCTTGGGCTGCTGCATCGGATGCGCGGGCGCGTGATTGGCGCGGATGTGGTGGAGCTGAATCCTGCGCGGGACATCCATGGGGTGACGGCGATGGTCGCTGCACGGCTGGTGAAGGAGCTGGTGGGCCGGATGCTGACGCCTGCCGAGCGCGTCGGCTCGGACTGATGGATGGGGCCGGATCGGGAGGTCATTCTCAATTTCATGAGACTGAAATCCCGCGCGCGCCGCAAAAAACCAGGAAAGCAGCGCCGTGAAATCCAGGTCGGGAGGACTGTCTCAACTTCGTGAGACTCCAATCCCTACCGTTTGGCGCGAGTCTTGTCTTCGTCGGTCGACGCGGAGCTCCGACCGATGCCAAGACGATCGCTGCAGGATGCGGGTCCTCTCGTGTGGCACGTGATGAATCGCGCCATTCAAGGCCTCACACTGTTCCACCAGCCCACCGACTACGACGCGTTCCTGGGGATTCTTGCGTCCTCGGTGCGGGATCACACGATCGAACTATTTGCGTACTGCGTGATGCCGAACCATTTCCATCTCGTCGTACGCGCCGCCGTCGGCTTCGAGTTGTCGGCGTTCATGCACACGCTGACCATGAGTCACGCGCAACAGTGGAGAGTCGACACGAAGACCTCGGGGCGCGGCGCGGTATATCAGGGGCGCTTCCGGGCGGTACCCGTCCAAGAGGACGGGCACTTCGTGCGTGCCTGCCTATACGTTGAGCGCAATCCGGTGCGGGCGGCGCTCGTGTCACAAGCCCGACTCTGGCTGTGGTCGAGCGCGTGGGATTTTGTGCACGACGGGCACTCCTCGCGGCCGGCGCTCGCGCCGTGGCCGATCACACGGCCGGTGGACTGGAGCGCGCTCCTGGATCGGGCGGCGTGGCCGAGTGTCGATGCGCGGATTCGCAAATCGCTGCGCGAGGGACTTCCATACGGCTCGATTGATTGGCAGGAGGGCAGGTTCGGCGCCACTGCCGATGATCCACTCGGGCTTGAGTAACCATCTGGGCTTGCCGGGGAACGCTGTCTCACAAAAATGAGACGACCCTCCCGATCCGTTGTTGCAGAGGAGAAAACGCGCCTGAATTTTCGAGGTGTGAGGATCGGATTCTCAGGAACGTGAGAATGGCCTCCCGATCCTGAATTAAGGAAGAAAGTACACCGGGTTGGGAAGCTTGAACGTACGCTCCGCGTAACCACCGTCCAAATCGCTCTGCTGATCCCCCATCGACAGGACGATCGTATACCCCGCCTCACTCAGCTTCCGCCGCTCCGGCGCCTTGAACGCCACCGCACTCGTGAACGCCGCCCCCTCGGGCAGCACGATCACGCCCGTCGGCTCATACCCCTGCGCCCGCAGGTTCTGCTCCGTGACATCCTGCAGCGCCGCCGGCCGCCCGCTGATGAAAAACACCGCCACGCCCATCGCGCGGGCGCGCTTCGCCAGCGCCAGCGTCGGCGGCAACGCCTTCGACGTCCCGAGCATCTGCCACGCGCGGATGCTGCACGGACCCTTCTCGAGATCGCATCCCCCCAGAAGGACGCGCCCCCAGCCATTCAACCGATACGCCGGCCAGTTCGAGAGCGACGTCTCATCGATGTCGAGCACGATCGCCGGCTTCGTCACATGCGGCGCGCGCTCGACCATCCACTGCTCCGCACGACCGGCTACGGCCGCGACATCGGCCTCATACCGGCCCGACGAAATGTAGTCCTCTACCTGCCGCTGGACGTCGAACAGCCGCGGAACCGGCTCGTTCGACGCCGCACGTGTTCGCGCAGGTGGATGGGTACAGGCAGCGCTCAGGACGAGCGCCGCCGTGAGGAGACCGAGCTTCCGAGAAAAACGCGCCACGTGCCGGAGCGATCAGCTCTTCCCGTTCGCCATCGAGTTCAGGAAGTCGCTGTTCGACTTCGTCTTCGCCAGCTTCGACAAAAGGAGTTCCATCGCTTCAACCGGCGACAGCGGATTCAAGACCTTCCGGAGCACGTAGACGCGATTCAGATCCTCTTTCACGAGCAGCAGTTCCTCTTTCCGCGTGCCGCTCTTGATGATGTCGATCGAGGGGAACACCCGGCGATCGGTCAGCTTCCGATCGAGGTGGATTTCCATGTTGCCGGTCCCCTTGAACTCTTCGAAGATGACTTCGTCCATCCGGGATCCGGTGTCGATGAGCGCCGTGGCCACAATCGTGAGCGACCCGCCCTCTTCGATGTTGCGCGCGGATCCGAAGAACCGCTTCGGGCGCTGCAGGGCGTTGCTGTCCACGCCGCCCGACAGCACCTTGCCCGACGGCGGCACGATCGTGTTGTAGGCGCGCGCCAGGCGCGTGATCGAGTCGAGCAGGATCACGACGTCCTTCTTGTGCTCGACGAGCCGCTTGGCCTTTTCGATGACCATCTCGGCCACCTGCACGTGCCGCTGCGCAGGCTCGTCGAACGTGGACGACACGACCTCGCCCTTCACGGAGCGCTGCATGTCGGTCACTTCTTCAGGCCGCTCATCGATCAGCAGGACGATGAGGTACACCTCGGGATGATTCGTCGTGATGCTGTTGGCGAGGCTCTGCAGCAGCATCGTCTTGCCCGTGCGCGGCGGCGCGACGATCAATCCGCGCTGTCCCTTGCCGAGCGGTGTCAGCAGGTCCATCACGCGGCCCGAGAGGTTCTCGGCGTCGGTCTCGAGCTTCACGCGCTGCTGCGGATAGAGCGGCGTGAGGTTCTCGAAGAACACCTTCTCGCGCGCGCGGTCCGGCGGCTCGAAGTTCACCGCTTCGACCTTGATCAGCGCGAAGTAGCGTTCGCCTTCCTTCGGCGGCCGGATCTGACCGGACACGGTGTCGCCGGTGTGCAGATCGAACTTCCTGATCTGCGACGGCGAGACGTAGACGTCGTCCGGGCCCGGCAGGTAGTTGTAGTCCGGGGCCCGGAGGAAGCCGAAGCCGTCGGGCAGGGTTTCGAGCACGCCCTCAGAGAAAATCAGACCGCTTTTCTCGGCGCGCGCACGCAGGATCTCGAAGATGAGCTCCTGTTTGCGCATGCCGGTCGCGCCCTGCACCTCGAGTTGTTTGGCGAGATGCGTGAGCGCGCTGACGCTCATGTCTTTGAGCGTCGTCAGGTCTATTACCTGGGGGGTGTCAGTCTTGGCGGGTGGTTGCTGAGCAACCGAGCGATCAGTGTCCACAGTTCCTTCAGTCCTTCGCCGGATGTCGCCGA
>JBKPMA010000513.1:0-5122 GCA_046731935.1 Acidobacteriota bacterium | reverse complement strand
GCGCCGCCTCTCGAAGGTGGTCCTCGGTGCTGTCGGCCGGCACGGTCACGCGGCTGCGGAGCTTGCCGTTCACCTGCACCGGCACGGTGATCTCATCCGCCTTCAGTGCCTCGAGATCGACAGACGGCCACCGTGCGGCTTGCAGGCCGTCGGGATGACCGAGGCCGCTCCAGAGCTCCTCCGCAGTATGCGGCGCAAAGGGTGACAGCATGACGACAAGCGCGTCGATAGCTTCCTTCACCGCCGCAATCGTTTCGACGCGCTCCGCCTCGCTCACCGCGAGGGCCGTGCCTTCGCGCCGCGAGGGCGAGCCGGTCGCGGTCTGTTCGCTGAACGCATAGAGCTCGTTCACGAGCTCCATCAGCGCCGATACCGCCGTATTCAGATGCTGCCGCTCTTCGATGTCGGCGGTCACCCGTCGAATCGTATCGTGTGTCTTCCGCCGCAGGGCGCGCTCCGCCGCCGTCCACGCGTGTGCGCCCGAGGCGGCCTCGCCACGGCCCACGGTCTCAGACCAGTGATCCACCAGGCGCCAGACCCTCGCGAGAAACCGGAAGCTGCCTTCGAGGCCGGAATCCGTCCACTCGACTTCCTTCTCGGGAGGCGCGACGAACATCACGTAGAGCCGCAGCGCATCGGCGCCGTACAGCTGCAGCATCTCGTCGGGATCGACCACGTTCCCCTTGGACTTCGACATGACCTCGCCGGCGTTCAGCACCATGCCCTGTGTCAGCAGCTGCGTGAACGGCTCGTCGTGATCCACGAAGCCGAGATCGCGGAAGACGCGCGTGAAGAACCGCGAGTAGATCAGGTGCAGGATCGCGTGCTCGACGCCGCCGCTGTAGAAGTCCACCGGCATCCAGTACTTCGCCTTGGCCGGATCGAAGGGCTGCTTCGCGTTGGACGCGTCGCAGAAGCGGTCGAAGTACCACGACGAATCGACGAACGTATCCATCGTGTCCGTCTCGCGCCTGGCAGGACCGTGGCATCGCGGACACGTGGTGTGCACGAACTCAGGTACTTGCGCGAGCGGCGAATCGCCCTTGCCGGTGAATTCCACGACCTTGGGCAGGACGACCGGAAGCTGGTCGTCTGGCACGGGGACGACGCCATCCTTTTCGCAGTAGACCATGGGAATGGGCGTGCCCCAGTAGCGTTGCCGCGAGATGCCCCAGTCCTTCAGGCGGAACTGCACCGTGCCTTCGCCGATGCCGCGGGTCTTCGCGTCAGCGGTCATGCGCGTGCGAGCCGCGTCAGAGGGTGTGCCGTCCCAGGGACCGGAGTTCACGAGGACGCCGTCGTTCGATACGGCTTCGGTCATGCCGGACGCATCCGGAATCCCGCCGTCTGTCGGACGCACGACCACTCGGATCGGTAACGCGTACTTGCGCGCGAACTCGAAATCGCGTTCGTCGTGCGCGGGCACCGCCATCACGGCACCGGTGCCATACTCGCCGAGGACGAAGTTGGCGACCCAGACAGGCACCTGCTCGTTCGTGAACGGGTTCACGGCGTAGCGGCCTGTGAAGAAGCCCTCCTTCTCCACCTCGCCAGACACGCGCGCGGTTCGATCCTGCGTCCGGAATCGGGTCACCGCCGCTCGGAATGCCGCCGGATCGTCGCTCCCCGCCGCGAAGCTCTCGACGAGCCGGTGCTCGGGAGCCAGCAGCACGAACGTCGCACCGTAGATGGTGTCGATGCGGGTGGTGAAGACCTCGATCGCCTCACCGTTGTCGCCAGCGGCCAGCGCGAACTTCACACGGGCGCCCTCGGAGCGCCCGATCCAGTTCCGCTGCATCGTGACGACTTTCTCGGGCCACTTCTTCAAGGTGTCGAGCGCCGTCAGCAGTTCGTCGGCGTACGCCGTGATCTTCAGGAACCACTGCTCCAGGTCGCGGGTCACGACCTTCGTGCCACACCGCCAGCACACACCGTCGTCGATCACCTGCTCGTTCGCGAGGACCGTCTGGTCTTTCGGGCACCAGTTGACGGACGAGCGGCGGCGGTACGCGAGGCCGCGTTCGAACATCCTGATGAAGAGCCACTGGTTCCAGTGGTAGTACTCCGGCGTGCACGTGGCCAGCTCGCGGTCCCAGGCATAGCTGATGCCGAGACGCTGAAGCTGTCCCTTCATATGGCTGATGTTGGCGAACGTGGACACGTCAGGCGGAATACCGCTCTTGATCGCGGCGTTCTCCGCAGGCATGCCGAAGGCGTCCCAGCCGAAGGGATGCAGGACGTTGTAGCCCCGCATGCGCTTCGTACGCGCCATCACATCGCCGATGATGTAATTGCGTACGTGTCCGACATGCGCGTGCCCGGACGGGTACGCGAACATTTCCAGACAGTAGAACTTCCGCTTCGACGGATCCTCTGTGGGCTCGAAGACCCGGGTATCTGCCCAGCGTTTCTGCCACTTCGCGTCGAGGGCCTGCGGTTTGTAGTCGGCCACCTGGAAATTATAGCCCACGCCATCGCGGGCCCTGGGCCGCTCGAACGGCGGCGACGGCGCGCGCACCGCGTCCTGTCTCGTTCTGCGGTGCTGTCGCCGCAGCGCCCGTGATCGTGCTCAGGGTCGCTTGCAGCGACCCCGCGAGCGCGTGGAGATCGTAGCCGCCTTCAGTGACCATCAAGAGGCGGCCGTCCGCGTGCCTCGCCGCCGCGCCGGTCAGGCACGAGACGAGATACGCGAATCCCGCCTCGGTCATCCGCATCTGCGCCAGGGGATCACGTTCGTGCGCATCGAATCCGGCGGATACAAGGATCAACGGCGGCGCGAACGCATCCAGCACGGGCACCACGACACGATCGAACACGGCGCGGTAGTCGCCATCGGTCGCGCCTGGCTCGATCGGGATGTTCACGGTCGTGCCGTCACCCGCACCACGTCCAGTCTCAGCCGCCGCGCCCGTGCCCGGGTAACACGGGTACTGGTGCGTGGAGATGAACAGGACGCGCGGATCCGTTTCGAAGATGTGCTGCGTCCCGTTTCCGTGGTGCACGTCGAAATCGACGATGGCGACGCGGGAGAAGCCGCGGGCAAGCGCAGCAGCGGCGGCAACAGCGACGTTGTTGTAAAAGCAGAAACCCATCGCCTGCCCGGCCTCGGCATGATGCCCTGGCGGACGCACCATCGCGACGGCCTGCCGATCGGCAGCGGACGCGACCCATTCGAGCCCTGTCAGGGCCGCACCAGCGGCCAGTGCCGCGAGCTCCGCTGTTTCTGGCGACGTGAACGTATCGCTGTCGATCATCACGGCGCGCCCTGACGTGGCTTCGACACCGGCGACGTGGTCGGGCGTGTGTACCGCGAGGAGCGCTTCTCGATCGGCAGGCTGCGGTTCGACGATCGAACTGCCCTTCTGCTGCCACTCGGCAGCCACGGCATCGAACACGTCCGCGCGCTCGGGCCGCTCGGGATGTCCGGGCGGCGGCGTGTGCCGGGCGAAGCGCGGAGACGAAACGACGGTGAGAGACATACTGAATGTGTCGTATTCGGATTCGTATTCGTGTTCGAACGTCTATTCGTCAACCATCATTCGTCAATCGTTGGTGGTTGCCACGCCAAGCAGTCTTTTCGCCTGAGCCTCGAGCGCGAAGAGCCGCTGCTCGAGCACGGTCCGCCATCGCTCGAGTTCCGGGCCGTCGGCATCGCCGGGCACCCACAGCGGTTCGTCCATGACTACGGCCACACGGCTGAACGGAAGCGGCACCTGCGCGGCGTCCCAGCTTCGTGCTTGCCATGACGACGCGGCTTCCAGATGAAAGGGCAGTATGGGATTGCCGGTGGCCTTCGCCAGCCACACGGCTCCTGGCTGCACGACGCGTGCGGGGCCTCGAGGCCCGTCGACGGTGAGTCCGACGGAAAAACCTTCTTCCATCCGCCGCTTCGCCTTCAGCGCGGCCCGCGCCGCATTGCGAGACGTGGATCCGCGGACCGTCGAGAACCCGAAGCGGTGAATGATCCTCGCGATCCATTCGCCGTCGAAGTTGTCGCTCGTGATGACGACGATGTCTCGATGGCGAAAATGATAGAGCGCCGGCAGAATCCGACCGTGCCAGAAGGCCATGATCGGCTGCCTGCCATTGGCGATGATGCCGTCGAGATGGTGGCGGCCTTCCACCCGCCAGCGCCAGGTCCGTCCGAGACCGTGGATGACAGGCACTCCAAGCGCACCGATGGCCGCGATCTCGAATCGCTTCCGCTTCGACGTCTGCCAGCCTCGGTCGGTATCGCTCACAGGCCGTCGTACTGCGGACCGCCGCCGCCCTCGGGCGGTACCCAGGTGATGACCTGGTAAGGATCCGCGATATCGCACGTCTTGCAATGCACGCAGTTGGAGGCGTTGATCTGCAGGTGCGGAGCGCCTGCCGCATCACGCGTGATCTCGTACACGTTCGCCGGACAGAAGCGCGTGCAGGGATGGCCGTACTCCTGCCCGCACAGCGTTTCACAGACCTCCGTGTGCACCAGCAGATGCACCGGCTGGTCCTCGTCATGGCGAGTGCCCGACAGATGCACGTCGGTGGCCTTGTCGAAGGTCAGCACCCGGTCCGGCTTCAGCGCGGGAACGGCTGGAGGCGTGGGTTCCCCGAAATACGCCGGGATTGTTTCCATCACGTCCTGCGCCGCGTGCCCGCGCAGCCGCCCCGGCCATCGGCCGCCTGTCAACACCGTCCATCCAGCAAACGCCAGTCCGGCGATCAGTCCGTGCCCGAAGGCCTGATGGACGTTGCGAACGGGATAGAGCTCCGCGCGCACGAGGCTGCGGTCGATCCGGTGCTGATACTCGATCAGGCGCGTCGTCGACACGTCGCCGGCACGAATGGCCGCGACAGCCGTCTCCGCCGCCAGCATCCCGGTCGCCATCGCCAGATGGATGCCTTTCAGCCGGAAGGAATTGAGGAATCCACCCGCGTCGCCCACGATGAGCGCGCCGTCCATGTGCGTCCGCGGGATGGTGTGCCACCCGCCCTCGGGTAGCGCCTTCGCACCGTAGCGGACCATCTGGCCGCCGCTCAGCAGCCGCGCGACGAGCGGATGCTGCTTGAACCGCTGGAACGCCTCGTGCGGATCGAATTGCGGGTTGCGGTAGTCGAGACCCGCCACGAGGCCCACCGC
>JBKPMA010000512.1:0-5777 GCA_046731935.1 Acidobacteriota bacterium | reverse complement strand
CGAGCGGACGAGCGCGTCGTCTTCGTCTTCGGAACGCTTAGTGTGCTGCGATCACGAGCAGCACGCCACTCACCTTCACAGCCCGCGACGTCCATCGCGCCCAGCGCGATTCCGGATGCAGGTAGCGCCAGGTGTCGAGTGCCGCGGGTGCGGCTATCAGCGCACCGATCCAGGGCTCCGGGACGCCGAGCGACGTCGCCATCCCGCGCGTGTCACTTTCCGGCGGCCCAAATCGCCCGAACGCCGCGACGCTGTACACACCCGACGCAACCACGTTCCACGCGAGCCATCCTTTGAGAAACGGCGCACGTTCGTCTTTCAGGTGCGGATGCGACGTCAAGATCCACTCACTCGTCGCGTGCTGCACCCAGAAGCCCGCCGACGAGATCGTGAACTCCTGCCGATCAGAGACAGTCGCGTCATGCGTAATCGCAAAGAACGGGATGCCGGCGTAATCGATGCGTTTGACGCCGGGTGACGCGTCGAACATGACATCGAACAGGACGTGACCGCTTTCGTGCGCGCCGAAACCGACCGCGGCGCCGCCCACGAACTGCAGCCACTGGGATGTTTTCGACGGCTCTGCCGGTCTCTGTTCAGCAGGGGCCGCCTGACCTGTTGCGAGTGATGCGGTCGCCAGCAGGAGACCAACCGAAAGCAGCAGCCGCGCGTGGAGGACCCGGATAACCACGTTCCTCAGCGCGCTGCGGCCGCGCGTCCGCGAAGACGGCTCGACCACCACGACAGAAGCGGACGACGGCCGGATTCCGGCGTGGCCGGCGCAGAGCTCTCGCGCTGAGCGGACGGGTGCGCCGATGCATAGCGGACCAGTGCGAGGCCGGCCAGGACGAGCCCAGCCGCCACGATGACCCGGGATCCGAATGGCTCGTTGAGCACAAGTGCACCGAGCACGACGGCGATGATCGGGTTGATGTAGGCGTACAGCGACACGGTCGACACCGGAAGGTGGCGCAGAGCGTAGCTGTAGGCGAGGAACGCGCCGAGCGAACCCGCGAGTGTGAGATAGGTGAGCGCGGCTGCCGTTCGCGGCGTGAATACCAGTCGCGGCCACTCGCCCGCGAACGATCCAATTGCGAGCATCAGCAGGCCGCCGAACAGCATCTGCATCGCGGTCGCGGCCACGATGTCGTCCTGCTTGTGACGTTTCGCGAAGGAGGATCCGGCTGCCCATCCTGCGCACGCCAGCTGCAGTGCGACGAGCCCTCCGGCAAACTGCGCCGCATGCGCGCCGCCGGCCTGAATATCAGGCCACACGAGCAGCACGATCCCGGCGAAACCGACGATGAGACCTGCGAGTGCACCGCGACCGAGCCGCTCGCCTCCAAACATCGCTTCGCTCGCCACCATCCAGAACGGTGACGTCGCGATGACGACAGCGGTCAATCCGCTCGGCACGAACTGCTCAGCCCAGACGACGAACCCGTTGCCGAAGCCAATCATCAGTACACCGAGCAACGCCAGGCCTGGCCACGTTCGACGCGGCGGGAGCGATCCGCCTCGCGCGAGCACGACGGCGATGAGGATGCCGCCTGCGATCGACCAACGGAACCCTGCCATCAACGCGGGCGGGATCGACTCGAGTGACACGCGAATGCCGAGGTAGGTAGTACCCCAGATCACGCAGACGGCAATCCACGCGATCCACGCAAGACGAGGTGGTTTGATCATGACGCGATTCCGTCAGCCGCCTGACGAACGGCGATTGGCAGCCGTGATTCTTCCTTCACCGTCTCGAGCACGATCGTCGTACGGGTGGAACGAATGCCATCGATCGGACCCAGTTGATCGCGCAGGATCTGCGAGAGGTGCGAGGGATTGCTCGCGCGAATTTTCAGCAGCAGACAGTCATCACCAGCAACGTGATGCACCTCGAGCACATCGGGCACCGCGGCTACCGCGCGCGCGACTCGTGTTTCGCCCGGACGATCCGTGGTCCGTACCGAGACGAACGCCAGCATCGAGCGATCCACCGCGTCGGCGTCAATCTGTGCCGCGTAGCCCTTGATGGTCCGCCGCGCTTCGAGCTTGCGGATGCGCTCGAGCACCGCCGACGGCACGAGGCCGATCGCGCGGGCGATGTCTGCCTGGGAAACCCGAGCGTTCTCCTGCAGCATCATCAGAATTTGCGCATCAATTTCGTCGATTGTTCTCTCTGAACCCATTTCTAAAGAATTATACCCTGATCCGGCTGCTGATGGCAGCACGACGAATAGCAGGCGAAAGCGCGAGAATCTCACGCCAGTTCGCCCGAAACCCTTCGCTCACGCCAAAAATACTGTGCAAACCAGCGATCCTGTGTGCATCGTCGGCCTCATAGTGTGGTCATGCCTCCCCGGCAAGTGCCTCCGTGCCCGAATTGCCGTTCGGAACGGACCACGGAAGCGTTGAGCGTGCAGGACTGGGCCTACTGTCCGAACTGCGGACATCTCTGGCCCCTCGGGACCGAGCCGGGTTCGGACGACCTGGCCAGGACTCGTGTCGAACGCCGCGAGTCCCGGGAACCCTCGGATTCCTGACAGCTGAGACGACTCCAACCGTATAATCGCCGCCAGTGGCTGCTGAGCAGCGATCGGTGGCGGCTGCGGCTAACCGCGAAACCCGTGCAAATACCTTCGCGCGGCTCTTTGAAGCCGTGCACGAAGGTGTGTACATCGGCACGGTGTCTGCGACCGGCAGCACGACGATCGCGGCTAATCCCCATCTCAAGGTGATGTTCGGCTACGCGCCGGAAATACCGGATGCCGACGTGCGCCCGTTCGATCCGCCGCGCTTCGCGGAAGCACAAGCACGTGAACAGTTCATCGACCGGCTCGCGATCGAGGGCGCTGTCGCCGATCATCTGCTGCGGCTGAGGCGCGCGGACGGCACGGTGTTCTGGGTCGAACTCACCGGTAGAGCCAGCCGCACCTCGAACGGATCGCTGCGCGTCGAAGCGCTGCTGCGCGACGTCAGCGAACGCAAGAAGCTCGACGATCAATCGCGCGACTTGTATCAGCAGCTCGTGCAGGCGGAAAAGCTCGCAGCGCTCGGACAGACGATCTCGGGCGTCGCACACGAGCTGAACAATCCGCTGGCGACGATCCTCACCTGGGCTGAACGTCTGTCGCAGAAATCGCTCGACGAATCCACGCGCCGGGGAATCGACATCATCCTCGGCGAATCAGAACGCGCGGCGCGCATCGTCCGCAACCTGCTGACGTTCGCGCGAAAACGGCAGAGCACGCGCACGATGGTCGACCTGAACCAGGTCGTGCGCGAAACGCTGGCGCTGCGATCGTACGAGCAGCGCGTGACCAACATCACGCTGATCGAAGCCCTGCCGTCGGGACTGCCACCAATTTTCGCGGATGCACATCAGGTGCAGCAGGTCCTGCTGAATCTGATCATCAACGCCGAGCAGGCGATGCTGGCTGCGAACGGTCGCGGCACACTCGTGGTCCGATCGTGGCACGAAGCCGACCGGGAATTGATCGTGCTCGAGATCAATGACGATGGGCCCGGCGTGCCGGAAGACGTGCTGGGCAAGATCTTCGATCCGTTCTTCACGACGAAAGAAGTGGGCAAGGGCACCGGTCTCGGATTGACGGTGGCCTATGCCATCGTGCAGGAACACGCGGGGCGGATCCGTGTCGAATCTCCGACCGCGCGCGGCGCCTCGTTCTTCGTCGAGCTGCCGGTGACGGCAGGTGGTGTGCGCGATCAGGCGCCGAGTCCAGCGGCGATCAACCTCGACGCGCTCGCCGGCACGCGCGTGCTCGTGGTCGAAGATGAGCCAGCGCTCGCGGCCGCCGTGTCTGATGCCTTGGCGGATGCAGGGTTCGTCGTCGATCGGGCTGGGGATGGAGAAGAAGCGCTCGCCAGGGTCAGCGAGCGCTCCTACGATCTCGTGGTGTGCGACCTGAAGATGCCGCGACTGGACGGGATGTCGTTCTACCGTGCGATCGCGGCCACTGAGTTGGCCACGCGCGTGATCTTCGTCACTGGCGACGTCGCCGGTACCGATGCCGAACGCTTTCTCGAAGAGAGCGGCTGCCGCTGGCTCGCAAAGCCGTTCAGGCTCGGCGACTTGCTGCGCGCGGCGCGCGACGTTCTCGTGTAGGGCAGCACGACGCCGGACTGGTGGGTCGCCGCCGCCTCTGCCTGGATATGCGCCTTCGCGGCCGCCGGCTTCTGCATGAACTGCAGCACCGTCGAACGCAGCATTGCGACGGCTTCGGCCGGTGCCATCGTGTTGCCCAGCGCGTCGCGCAGGCGGCGAATCGCACGCGCGTGGAGCTGCGACACACGCGACTCGTTGACCCCGATCTCCTGCCCGATCTGCTTCATCGTGACTTCGCCGTAGTAATAGAGGCCGATCACTTTGCGCTCGCGCCACGGCAGCGCTTCGATCGCGGCGCGCACGCGGTCGCGAACTTCGGCACGCTCGTAGGCGGTGTCTGGCCGCTCGGGTTCCGCGGGAACCAGCACGCCGGGCAGCGTCGTGTCGTCGCCCTTGTCTCCTGACGCCAGCGGCGATGTCGATTCGATGGTGTTGATCCGGACGATCGTGCGATTCAAGCGCTTCTCGTCGGATCCGATGCGGGCGGCCAGGTCGGCAATCGACGGCTCGCAGCCCAGTTCGCGCCGCAGCGCTTCACGCGCCGCTTCGAGCTCGCGGCGTTGACGGCGGACGCCGCGCGGCCATGCGTCTTTCCGCAGCGCGTCGATCATCGCGCCGCGAATGCGGCGTTCGGCAAAGGTCTCGAACTTGATCCCGCGGTCCTCGTCGAACCGGTTGGCGGCATCGATCAGGCCAATGACCCCGTCCTGGACGAGATCGCCGAGATCGATGGAGTGCGGCATCGAGGCCGCCATGCGGCGGGCCAGGGCTTCGACGAATGGGAGGCCGGCAACGATGCGACCAGTGGCCGGGGAGGCTGTTTCAGGATGCATGCTCGAGTGCTCCTAGTGGGCGCCGCGGAGCGCCGTGATGGTTGGGCTGCATCGCAACGGCGATACCAAAAGCGCAGGTCCGGGCATCGCGACGCCGTCCAGCGCCACGCGAGGCAACCTAACCTCAGGCTTGTGAAGTAGTTAGATCGTGCAGAGCGGCCTCAGTGCAGGAGCGCGATCCGCCGTGCAACGCGCAAAATTCGTCAAAACTGCGACGCCTGGCCGGCATGCCTCGCCAACTTCTTGACATCCCCCACTTACGAAAGCGAGGGCAGATCACAATTCTGTCGACGTGAGTCGAGCGAGGGTGGAGGGGAAGATCGGGCGCCAGCGGGCGCCAACGACAGAGGCAGGATGGGCGACGAACGCAGATCAGGCGTGCGGCTTGTCAACGGGCGTCGCGGGCACAGCGCGGCTGCGCTCGCGGATCTCGCGCACCGTGCTCAGCGCATTCAGCGTGCTCGAGACCACCTGGCTCGCCCGCGCTCGACTGGTCTCGTCGAGCGCTTTGGCTTCGAGCAGTTCCGCGTGAGCCAGGATGATCCCGAGCTCGTTGCTGAGACGGTGAAACAGCAGGCGCAGTGCCGACGATTCAGGAGTCGAGTCGTCGCCGGCGCCTGCAGGCGCGAGCGTCATGCCACGTCTCGCGATGCCTCCGCCGCCTTGATCGGCAACGGCGTCGGGTGCGGGGCACGCCACAGCGTGTCCTCGAAGATCCGCACCGCACCGCCCGCTGTGCGGACATATTCGACTTTGCCCGCAGCCATCCAGTTGTAGATTGTGCGGCGGCTGACACCAACCGACTCGCACGCTTGCGCAATGGA
>JBKPMA010000511.1:0-13915 GCA_046731935.1 Acidobacteriota bacterium | reverse complement strand
GGTCACCACTGACCCCGGCGCCACATCAAATAAGGCGTGCAGGGACAGTCACGACTGACCCCGGCGCCACATCAAGTAAGGCGTGCAGGGAGCGTCACGAGTAAACCCCGGCGCCGCATCTCAAGTACGCCGGCCCACATCTCGCATCGCCGGCTCCGCTCTGGGTTCTAAAGACCGAGCGCCTGGCGCACCTCAGGGCCGCTCATGGCCGTGTTGTAGACGGGCGTGTCGGGCTCGAATGTCTGTCCTTTCGCGAGAGGGCCGGCAATCACCGGGTCGAATCCCGCATCTTTCACGAGTGCCGCGACCTGTTCGAGTGCGTCGCGATTGTCTCCGGCCACTGGAATCCCGACACGATCACCCTCACGATGCGCCTCCGATTCAAGCACCTTGAAGTAGAGGGTGTTGAACGCTTTCACCCAGACGGATGCCGGAAACATCCGTGCCGCCCAGACTGCAGAACCGCCTTTCGTCGAGCGCGCCTGCGCTGCAATTTCTCCGTCGCGCCGCTCGTAGGCGTTCCCGGTATCGATCACAACCTTCCCGGCCAGCGCCGGCGCCAGCTCGATCGCAAGCGACGGCATTTCCTTGAGTGGAACGGTCAGCATGACCACATCGCCGAATACCGCGGCCTCGGCGGCAGTGCCTGCGGACGCGCGCGGCCCCAGTCTGTCGACGAGCGGCTTCAGCTGGTCGGGATGGCGCGAGGCGACGAGCACTTCGTGCCCGGCCTCCGCCCAGAGCTTCGCCATGGTCGCGCCGATCATGCCGGCGCCCACGATGCCAATCCTCACACTGCACTCCCTTTCCGCTGGCGCTGTGGCAGCGCGAAGAAGATCGCGAGGCCGAGGTTGAGCGCCAGGCTCGCGCCAACGCTCACGAACGCGAGTGCCAGCCCGAGGCCATATAAGAGCGGTCCCCAACGATAGGACTCGAAAATGTTACGAACGGCCGTTCGATCGCACGCGGGATTCAGCAGACGATCTCCGACCGCCGCTGTCCGCCACAGCAGGTTGAAGCAGAGGGCGAGGTAGACGAACGTGCAGTTGAAGACGATGGCGGCCGTCCGTTCGCCTGCCAGGCGCAGATGTTCGGCCACCAGTGAGGTGGGGAAGGGCACCAGGGTCACGCCCATCAACAGCAGGCCGTTGAAGAGCAGCAGGCGATCGTCCGAGCGCTCGATCAGCGTGAACATGCGGTGGTGATTCACCCACATGACGAGAATTGTCAGAAAGCTCGTCACGAATGCCAGATACGCCGGCCACTGGATCATCAGCGCCGATGCCAGCGAATGGCCAGACTCGAGCTCCTTGGGGACTTTCAAATCGAGCACGAGCAGCGTGATGGCAATGGCGAACACGCCGTCGCTGAACGCTTCGATGCGCGCGGTCTCTGATGCGGCCATGGCGGGTTGCTCCCACATCCTACAGATTCGAGCATTACGCCGGCTACTCGCCAGTCGGGGAGGAGTGGAGCAGGCTCGCGCACGCTGATCAGCGTCTCGCGCTGGATTTCGGGTTGCTGGTACTGGCTCTGGCGGCGGCTACCGTGAACGGCCGCCCGCGATCGGCCTGAGGCCGCTGTTCGCGGCCGACACCGACGCGAAGAGGCGACCGATCTCCTCGATCGGGGTTTGGCGCGCCAGCGCAAGGATCAGCAGCAGCCGCGCTCGAAGCGGCGAGAGCGCGCCGGCCGATACGAGTCCGACGTCCTCACCCCCGACCGGGCCGACGAGTCCGTCGCCGGTTCGCGAGGCGACGACAACAGGGATGCCGCCGCGGGCGATGCGCCGGGCGGCAGTGGCCTGCGACGGTGTCAGCGATCCGGCACCCGCGCCGGCAATCACGATGCCGGCGGCCCCCGCTCCCGCTGCAGCCTCGATCAGATCGCCGTCCGCGCCTTGGTACGTTTCGAGAATGTCCACGCGCGGAAGCGTGACATCCGTTGCGATTTGGAGCAGGCCCGGCGCGGGACGGACGACCGCGGACGGCCGATACGTGACACGTCCGGCGGTCACGGCGCCGGCGGACACACCGCCGGCCTCATCGAACGCAGACAGACTGGTCGTGTGATGCTTACGGACGCTCCACGCTGAATGCACCTGCCCGTGCATGACGACGAGCGTTCCGCGATCGCGTGAAACGGCGGCCGCGGCCACGCGCAGGGCATCGGCCAGATTGCGAGGACCGTCCTCGCCGAGCGTACCAGGACGACGCATGGCCCCTACGACCACGACGGGGCGGGGGCCCGGGACCGTCAGGTGAAGGAACCACGCGAGCTCCTCCAGCGTGTCGGTCCCACTCGTCACGACCACGCCATCGGGCGCGTCCGTCGCGGTAAGAATGGATGTGACGTGGCGGGAAAGGCGACTCCAATCGTCGAGCGACAGCGCCGTACTGCTCGCGTTGGCAAAAGACTCGGTCGTGATCTGGCCGAGCGACGCGCGTCCTGGAAGCTGTTCGACGAGCTCGTCGGCTGACAGGCGCCCGTGTGGATCGTTGGCAATCGTGCCGCCGGTCGCAATCAGGACCAACCGCGCCGTGCGGCCGGCAGCCACGGCCGGGGCCGTGGCTCCGAGCGTCAGAACGAAGAGGAGGAGCGCGCGGCCGATCACGTCCCTGACGCGATCGGGTGTGCGTTGCGCCGGGCGCGGGCCAGCCAATCGGCCAATGTCCGGGCGGCGGTGTCTGGCGTCGTGCCGTAGAACGGCATCAGTGCGCCACAGACCCCCGGGGTGCGGGCCAGATTTGCACGCCATCGGTCTCGTCCGACGAGCGAGACTTCGATCGTGTAGGTCTGACCTTCGATCAGTTCGGTGAAGCGATGTACGGCAGCTATCGGCACGTTGGGGAACCGTCGTCTGGAGTGTGAGCCGAAGCGACATTCTAGGGATCGCTGCGCTCCGCGCAAGCGAAGATGGACGCGAAGCGACATCCACATGGGCTGACGCGCGGGAAGTTGCTGCAGGAAATGGAGAAAGATTTTTCGCTGTCGCTCGCTCCACAGCTTTTTCACCGTTCATCCACAACTTTTCAACAGGCGCCTTTCGCGGCCTCGTGCGATCCCCGTGTGGCACAGCGTGTGGCACACTAACCGTGACGAACTGATGCTCCGATTCGAGCGATTTACGGCGCTTGCGGCTCTCGTTTTAGGTGTCGCGCTGGTCGGGCTGACGACGCCCGCGGTCGCGGCCGAGCCGCCGACGCTGCGCATCTTCCTTCGCGACGGTACCACGCTCGCCAGCTACGGTGAGTATGCCCGGGTCGACGGCCGGGTGGTGTTCTCGCTGCCGCTCGGGCAGATCAACGGTCACCCGCGGCTTCAGCTGGTGACTCTCGACGCAAGCCAGGTGGACTGGTCGCGGACCGACCGGTATCGCGAAGCCGTCCGTCGTGCGCAATACATCGCGACTCGCGGGGAGAGCGATTTTGCGCTGATGACCGGCGAGGTCGCGCACGTGCTGAACGAAATTGCGCTCACGCCGGAGTCGGGACGGCGGCTCGAGCTTGCGGAAGATGCGTTGAAACGTCTCAATTCCTGGTCCTCCGAGCACTATGGCTATCGAGCCGACGAAGTGCGGGAGATTGCGAGCCTTGTCGAAGAGGCCGTCTCCGAGCTTCGCGCCGCGGCCGGCGAGAATCGCTTCGATCTGAATCTGGTCGCCAATGTCGAGCCGCCGGCAGGCGAGCCGCTTCGGGCGGCGCCGACGGAATCCGAGATCATCGCCCAGGCCTTGTCGCTGGCCGAACTGTCCGACGTGCCCTCTGAGCGGATCGATCTGCTGCGGAATACGCTCGACTACATCGACCGCTCGGCCGGAGCGGCCCCGGCGGCATCCCTCGCGGCCGCGCGCGAGTTCGCGGCGCAGCGGCTCGCCGAGGAAATGAGAGCGGAGCAGGCGTACTCCACGCTCGTCCACGACCTGACCACGCGCGCAGCGCTGCAGGCGCAGCGCGCCGACGTGCGCGGACTCGAGCGGCTGATTCAGTCCGTGCCCGGACGCGACGCGTCGCTTGGACGCAGGCGGCCGGACCAGGTCCAGAGCCTGATCGCGGCGCTTCGAGACCAGCTGGATGCCGCACGCCGGCTGCGGCTCGCACGCGATCAATGGCGGTTGCGTGGCGCCGCCTATCGCGCGTATACACGACTGGTGCGGATGCCGCTGGCGGATCTCGATGCCATGCGCGTCGGGTTGGAAGACATCAAGCGGCTTGCCGGGCCCGACGCGCCGAGACTCAGCGTGATGGAGGACCTGTCCAGCCGCGCGTCACGCATGTTGCACAGCGTCATTCCGCCAGCGGAACTCGCCGTCGTCCATTCGCTGCTCCAGAGCGCGTGTGACATGGGCAGCAATGCCGCCCGTACGCGCATGCAGGCCATACGGTCCGGCGAGATGGCGACAGCGTGGAATGCGTCGGCTGCCGCCTCCGGAGCGCTCATGATGTTGTCGCAGGCGCACGACGAGCTCACGCAATTCCTGACACCCCCGAAGCTCCGGTGACGACGATCCGCGCCACCCGCCTCGTGCGAGCGGCATCGCTGCACGCGTTTCAGGAAGCCATTCTCCGGCTGGTTCTCGACGGCGATGTGGCGACCGTGCGCCGCACCGCCATCATCGTGCCCACCCGCTCGGCCGCACGCCAGCTGCGGCGGACGATCGAAGATGCGGCGCTCTCTGAGGATCGCCCTGCCCTCGTTCTGCCCGACCTGCTGACGCGCGCGGACTACTACGATCGGCTCCGGGGCGATCTCGACGTGCCCGTCACACCGCTCACTCCCTACGAACGGGAAGCGATCCTGCTCGCCGGGGCTCACGAGGCGATCACCGAAGGATTGTCTCCGCCGTTCGAACTGCGTCCGGCGCTCATCGGCGAAATGCTGGAGCTGTACGATCAGCTGCGGCGGCAGCGCCAGTCGATCGACGACTTCGATCGGTTGTTGACCGACGAACTGGAGCCGCGCGCCTTGACGGACCGCGGGGCCGAACGGATGCTGCGGCAGACCGTCTTTCTCGCTGCGGCGTTCAGGTTCTACGAGCGGCGCGTGACCGAGACGGGTGCGCTCGACGAGCACGGATTGCGCGCGCGCCTCCTCGCAGCGACCACGGCGCCCCGCCACACACACGTCGTGGTCACGGTCGGCGAACACGCGACGGACCCCGGCGGCCTCTGGCCAGTGGACTTCGACCTCCTTTCGCGGCTCCACGGCCTGGAGCGGCTAACCGTACTGGCCACCGAGTCACAGCTCGCCGCGGGCTGGCTGGAACGCGTCAATGATCTTCTGCCTGAGATCGAGGCTGTCCGGGCCGCCGATCCCGACGAGCTGCTCGACGACCGTGTGCTGCTCGTGCCAGCCGCGCGAGAGCCGCTCTATTTCTCGAGCCGCGATCGCGAAGACGAGCTCGCCGACGTGGTCCGGCGCATCAAATCGACTCGGCGAGGTGCGTCGCACACCGCGCCTCTCCATCGAACCGGCATCGTGTTCGCACGGCCGCTGCCTTATCTGTACCTTGCGCGGACCATGCTGCCCTCCGCCGGCGTTCCGTATCAATGTGACGATGCGCTGCCGCTGGCAGGGGAGCCTGTCGCGGCCGCCCTCGACCTGGTGCTCGACGTCGTCACGAGCGGGGCCAGCCGCGCCGCGCTGATTGCGCTGCTTCGGTCCCCGCATTTCGGACTGGGCCCTGAGGCGCCGACGGTGAGTCCGGACGCGGTGCGAGCGCTCGACGAAACGCTGATTGCGTCGCGCTACGCGGGCGAGGTCGATCATCTGGCGGCGCTCGCCGCAGAGTGGGCGACCGACAGCGCAGGCACGGCGGACCAGCGCCAGGCGGCGATACGCCGGCGGGCGCTGCCGGCGGCACTTGCGGCCCTGAACGCGCTCGCACATCTCCAGGCTCTCTTCGAGCCGCACCCCGCCAGCGTGCACCTCGAGACGCTGCGGGCGTTCTTCGAGAGGGTTGGGATTCCACCGGCCGGCGACGAGAGCGTCAACGAGCGGGAATGGCGCGCGCGGAAAGCCGTATTGGCCACCATCCAGGATCTGGCGGACGCGCATCGGCGCCATGGCGACCTGGTGTGGGAGAGCGACGAGCTCGGTGGAACGCTGCGGCGGTGGCTGGAGGCGCAGACGTTCATACCGCGCAGCGGAACGACCGGCGTCCAGTTCCTCGACGCGGGTGCCGCACGGTACGCACGGCTCGACGAGGTGAACCTTGTGGGCCTCGTCGAAGGCGAATGGCCGGAGCGTGGGCGGCGCAATCTGTTCTACGCGCCCTTTCTGCTCAAGGGTCTCGGGTGGATCGAAGATCGACGCCGCGCCGCCGCGTGGCGTGCGGCGTTTCTGGATCTGCTGCTGCTGGCGCGCCGGACGACTGCGGTCTCGACCTTCCTGCTCGAGGAGGATTCGCTCGTCGAGTCGTCATCGCTCCTCGAAGACCTTTCGCGTGCTCAGTTGACGGCGCAACCGCTGGAACAGGACGCCACGGCGATTTTCGCGGACGAGGCCGTGCTGGCAGGCATCCTCGAGGGCACGTGCGCAGGATTGGACGCGGGGCAGTGGCTGGGCCTGCGTCTCGCTCGGTCGCCGCACGCGCTGCCGGCATTCCATGGCACGGCGCTGCCGCATCGCCCACCGATCCACAGCGTGAGCGCGCTCGAACTGTACGTCCAGTGTCCGTTCAAATATTTCGCTCGCTACGTCCTCAAGCTGCGCGAAGAGGTCGAATCCGACGAAGCTCTTGGTCCCAGAGAGCGCGGATCGTTCGTTCACGCGGTGTTCCAATCGTTCTACGAGCGATGGGAGCAGGATTACGGAGGCGGGATTACGCCGGCCACGATTGAGCGCGCCCATGCGCTCTTTTCCACGGTCCTCGACGAGCACCTCACGCGCCTGGCGCCATCGACTGCTGTTTTGGAAAGAACGCGGTTGCTCGGATCTCCTGTCGCGCCGGGCCTCGCCGATCTCGTCTTCAGCGTCGAGGCTGTCCGCGACACACCGATTGTCGCGCGCCGCCTCGAAGACCGGTTCGAAGGGTCGTTCGAGCTGGATGGCCCCGAGGGCCCGCGGCTCGTCGCGATTCGTGGCGCCGTCGATCGCATCGACCTGCTGGCCGATGGTTCGCTCCGCATCATCGACTACAAGTCGTCGGCGCCGCAGAAGCCCGTACAGCTCGCGATTTATGCGGTGACCGCCGAGCAGCGACTGCGCGGCCTCAGAGGGCGGACGTGGAAGGCGGGAGAGGTTGCGTATCTCATCTTTGGCGCGCCGCGCGGACTGAAGCCCCTCGTGCGCCGGCCGTCCGACTTGCCTGCCGTCCTGGTGGACGCGCAATTCCGCGTGCTGGCCGCGGTTGCGGCGATCGAGGCCGGTCAGTTTCCTCCACGCCCCGTCTACACGCACCTGTGCGCGAGCTGCGCCTACCAAGGCGTGTGCCGTAAGGACTATGTCTCGGCGCCCGATCAATCAGACGTTCCGGCTGCCGTTTGACGAGCCCGGCGTCCCGATCGCCGGCGGACTGCCGGACGCCCGGGATCGCGCCGCCGCGGTGGATCCGTCGCAGAACGTCGTACTCGAAGCGTCAGCGGGAACGGGGAAGACCCGTGTGCTCGTGGACCGCTACACCAACCTGCTGAAAGCCGGCGTAGACCCCGGCAACATCCTCGCGATGACGTTCACGCGGAAGGCCGCTGCCGAGATGCGCGGACGCATCGTGCAGAACCTGAGGCGCGCGGCGGAGCAGGGTGAGATCGATCCGGTCCGGTGGCGCGAGCTCTGCGACCGGATGGGCGAGATCGCCATCAGCACAATCGACGCGTTCTGCCTGGGTCTCCTGCGCGAGTTCCCGCTGGAGGCCGACCTCGATCCGGGCTTCGCGATGGCGGACGAGACCGAGGTGCTCCGCTTCCTCGACGAGGGCCTCGACGCCACCCTGCGCGTGTGCCGATCTCTCGCCAGCGACGATCCGGCAGTCGGCCTCGTGTTCGCGCAGCTCGGCGAGTCGCAACTGCGCGAGGGTCTGGCCGTGCTGCTCGAGCGTCGCCTGGTTGCACGCGATGTGCTGCGGCGCTTCCTTGTGACTGGACCCGAGGAGATCGAGCCGGTCGGTCTCTGCCGGGATGCCGTGGCGCGGCTGCGAAACGTCCTCACGTCAGTTGACGGCGGCGCCGAGGCCTTTTTGAACGACGGGCCACGACTGCATCCGCGCTTCGCGCTGCTCGCACAGGAACTGCGCGCGTTCGTGTTGCAGGAACCAGGCGCGACTGCCGGTGCCGACGCCCTCGTGCATCGCGTCAGAGGCGTGTTCGACCGTCTTGGTGAGCATCTCCTCACGCAGAGCGGAGATCCACGCACGCGGTGGACCTACAACGCCGGTGATTGCGACAGCGCCGATGCCTGGCGCCGTCATCGAACGCGGGCCGCCAGTCTTGCGCCACGAGTCGCCGCAGAGCTCACCCGCTTCCGCCGAGACTTGAACGTCGTCCTCTCGCGGGGCGTATGGCGCATGTTCGAGATTGCGCTCGCCCAGTACAGCCGTACGCTCGCCTCGCACGCGGTCGTCGATTTTCCCGACGCGTTGTGGCGCACGCTCGGCCTGCTCGAGCAGATGGACGAATTCGCGCAGAGCCGCTACCTGCTCGAGGCGCGGTACCACCATCTGCTCGTGGACGAATTCCAGGACACGAGCCAGGCTCAATGGGAGCTCGTCTGGCGTCTGGTGCAATCATGGGCGTCGGGTCTTGGCATCGGGCAGGATCTGCCCGTTCAACCATCGATATTCATCGTCGGCGATCGGAAGCAGTCGATCTATGGCTTCCGCGACGCGGACGTGCGCGTGATCGCGAAGGCCGCGAGCGCCATTGCGGGCCTGCGGCCCGCAGGGAACGTGCGACGCGCCATCCGTACGAGCTTCCGCGCGGTTCCGGAGCTGCTTGCGTTCACCAACGACGTCTTCGCCGCCGTCGAGAAGGCGCCTGACCGGCCCGGCGCCTTTGAATACCGTGAGGAGGACCGCTTTCCCGTTCAGAGCGTGGAGACATCAGGCGACGCCGCCATTGCCGTGATCGCTCATGCGACTGCCGAGGGATGTGCCGGTTCGGTCGCCGCCGAGATTGCCCGGCTCGTCGCACAGGTTGACGTGCGCGACAAACAAACCGGACTGCTTCGCCGCGTGCGTCCCGGCGACGTCGCCATCCTGTTCCGTTCGCGCGAGGGCCATCAGGCGTTCGAGTCCGCGCTCGGGGCCGCCGGGCTGCCGTCTTATGTCTACAAGGGCCTCGGCTTCTTCGATACCGACGAGATCAAGGACGTCGTGGCGCTCCTGCGCTATCTCGCGGATCCCGCATCGGACCTGCGCGCCGCCGCACTTGTTCGATCGCGCATCGTCCGTCTCTCGGATCAGGCCGTGCAGATCCTGTCGCCGCGACTGGCCGACGCGCTCGTGATGCCGGTGACGGCAGAAGGGGATTTGTCGGTAGAGGACCGGGCCGTGCTTGGCCTCGCACGGAGCAGCCTCGTGACGTGGCTGCCGTTGGTGGACCGCATTCCTCCGGCCGACCTCGTCGATCGGATCCTCGATCAGTCTGCGTACGTCCGGGAGCTCGCGGGTCCGCACGCCGCACAGGCCCGGCAGAACCTGAGGAAGATCCGCGCGCTCGTGCGGCGGATTCAGAATCGCGGCTACGCAACAATCGGCCGTGTCGCGGAGCATCTGGACCGGCTTTCGGCAGGCGATGAGTCGAACGCCGTGATCGACGCCGTCGATGCCGTGAACCTGATGACCGTCCACGCGGCCAAAGGGCTCGAGTTCCCGGTCGTCTTTCTGGTCAATCTGGGCAAGGGCGCCGGCGGAACACGCACACCGATTCGCCTCGTCACCGAGGATGCGCACGGCGAGCCGTTTGTGGCCGTGGGTGACTTTGAATCCGACGCCGATGTCGAGTTCGCGGATCGTGAGGAGGAAGAAACCAAACGCCTGCTTTACGTCGCCATCACACGCGCGCGCGACCGGCTCTACCTCTCGGCGATTGTCCCGGCCGTGCCCTGGAAACCGGCGCGCGGCAGTCTGGGCGATGTGATCCCCCGATCGCTGGCAGACACGATTGGGTCGGCCGCGTCGTCGCAGGCCGCCGAGACCACCTGGGTTGGTGCGGGCGGAACGCACCGACTGCGGATCTGCCGCGGTCTGGAAAGCACGCCCCACGCGGCCACGCCCGGTGCGCGGCCGCAGGGCGGTCAGATCGCGGGCGCCGACTTCGGCCCCGTCACCGATCGCGAGGCCGGTGTTCGGGTCCCGGCGACGGCAAGCGGGAACGCGTTCAGCGGTGCGGAGCTACGAAGCGATGTCGCGCCTGACACGGCGCGGCTCGCGGGCACGCTCGTGCATCGCGTGCTGGAGCACCTCGATGCCGCGCGGGGAGACGATGAGGAGCGGCTGCGCGAACGGCTGCATGCTCTGACGCGATCGACGGAGCGTGGGGATGTGGCGGTCGCCGCGGCGGCGGTGCAGCATGCGGCCGCCATCTTCCGCGGGCTGCTGGGTCGTCCAGCGTTCCATCAGCTGTTCGCGGTTGGGGAGCGGCTTCACGAAGTGCCGTTTTCGCTGAGGCGACCTGGCGACACGGGCATCACGATTGTCCAGGGCACGATTGACAGCCTGGTTGTGACCGAGAGCCGTGTCACGGTGGTCGAGTTCAAGACGGGCCGGCCGGCATCCGTCCACCTCGCGCAGCTCGGGGTGTATCTGGAGGCGGCCCGGGCGCTGTACCCGGGGCGTGACGTGTCGGGCGTCGTCGTTTACCCCGCGGAGGATATATGGGCAGACGGCGGCTTTGAGGCCGGGCTGCATTGAATGGTCAGGCGAACGACCGCGATTAACTGCCTGGAATCTGTTCGCATGCCAATTCCAAGGATTTGCACGCAAAAAACCAGCAATATTTCTCACGCGAGCGCGTGAAAAGGGTGGGTCAGCCCGACTTTCGCAATTGCGCGACGGAAGGCCATCTCATACAATCGAAAATTTGAACGGTGCGCCGAACTAGTTGAAGGAGGGTGCGTTGACCTGTCCGAGCTGCGGGAACGACCGCAATTTTCAGGTGAAGACCGTGCAGATGCACGTGGTCCATCTCGACAACGAGCGGGTAGAGGTGTCCGACGAGGGCCGCCCGATCGTGCTCGAGGTGCTATGCGACGAGTGCGAGACGGCGCTCAATCTCGAAGAGTTTGGGGACGAGGTTCGCCGCGAAGTCCTGTTGACCATCGGGGCGCGCTAAGCCGCCTTCCCGCCCGTCATTGCCGGCGCGGTTACGACTCATCTGGCGTCGGCTTCTCGGCTTCTTCGAAGTTGTCGCATTCGGAGCAGACCCACTCCCACGTGGTGCGCGTGGTTTCCTGCGCCGTGCCGGGGATGCGTTCCACGGTCTGGCGTTCGACCAGGTGCATCGTCTCGCCGCATAGCCCGCATTCGTGAACTGGAGGCACGGCGATCAGTGCGAGGGTGCCCACTCGGTGGGATGCGCGAGCGGCTCTTCGTAGCCGCACAGCAGGCATTGACATCCCGGACCTGTGGACGAATGCGCCTCGTGTGCTGCGACTTCCACACTCGTGAGGCGTTCGGGTTCGGTCGATTGAAGGATGCCCCCGCATTCGGGGCAGATGCGTACGGCGCCGGCAGGACGCGGCATCGATGGACCTCGCGACAACACCGTGTCGAATCGTACCACCCGTTCCGATACCTTGACAAGGGACGGAGCCACTCCTATCGTGAAGCCTCCTGGCCTGCTGCGTGAGTAACTACCGCCGACGCCATCACGACGAGACGACTCGCGCGACTGTCAGCGCCACCTGGGCGACGGATCACGCACGGCGGTACTTCGCCGACGAGATCGCGATCGACTTTCCGTCGATTGGAGCCGTCGTCGAGCGCATGCGTGACGAGCTCGTGGGCGCTGACGAGGCCGCGTCGCACAACGCGGCAATCAGTGTCTCCCGCCGTGATGCGCACGCCGGCGTGACGGTGCCCCTCGACGTGCCCTTGCGGGCGACCTGCGCTCACTGCGGCGGCCGCGGTGAGACATGGGCCGAGCCCTGCGCGCGGTGCGACGGATCCGGCGAGCAGGCGACCTCGCATCAGGTGCATGTGCTGGTGCCCGCCGGCGTCGCGGACGGCACGCGCCTCAGATTTCTGGTGTCGGCGCCTCACGGCGTGCCCACGCGCGTCGAACTCACCGTGCTCGTGGCCTGACGGCCATGGGCGACACGCGCCGTCGCGGCCGCCTCGATCGCCACATCGAGTTCCTCGGCAATCTCTACTTCATCTGGGCGTGGTTCAACGGCCTCATAGCCGCGGGCATGGCGTGTTTTGCCGTGTCTGCCGTGCTGCTCGCGCGAGCGACAGCCGACGCGCCACCAGGCACCGACATCGCCGCGGGCGTGACAGCCGGCGGTCTCCTGGCGTTAGCCGCCGCGGCGGCCGTCTGGGCCGGGGTGCACTGGTGGACGGGGCGCGCCCTGCACCGATTCGATCGGAACGGTCGCCTCGCCGCCCTCGCACTGTCGATTGGAGACTCGTTCCTTCTCCCGCTCGGAACCGTGCTCGCCGGCTATGCGCTCTGGGTGCTCCTTCAGGAAGATGCCAGACGAACCCTCATGGAAGGGACAGGACAATGACGAATGCGGACTGACGATTGACGAATAGCCCGGGCGGTGGCGCGACGTCGCGAATCGTCAATCGTCATTCTGCCTTCGTCATTGCATGATTCAGGGTTCGTCTTTCGTTCCCGCCGGGGTCCACGGTCCGCAGCGCGCGACACGGCGGATGGTGAGATAGCTGCCGCGCACGAATCCATACTTGGCAAATGCGGCGGACGCATAGCGGCTGCACGTCGGTGTGAAGCGGCATGCGACGCCCATCCGCGTAAACACTGGCGAGAGCGCGTATCGGTAGGCGTGGAGCGCGACCAGGGCACCGCGGGTCGTCCACTGGGCGGAGGGAGGCTGTCGCACGTCGTAGACGAGCCATCCGCCGACGACTACGACGAGCAGAAAGGCGATGATGCGGCCACGCACAGCCAAACTCGGCGTTCCGAATACGGAGTGGGGAACGAGTTCAGAATGAGGAATTGACGACGAATCGTCAATCGTCACTCCCCGCCTTCGCGCGTCAGACCTCAAACGCGCTACGGCGAGGCGGGCGCCTTCGTCACTGTCCGATCGTCAGTTCCCGCAGTGAGGGCACCTGGCAGCCGCCTGCAGGCGCTTGTTGTTGCACGACGGACACGGCACGAGGGTGCCCTGCGGGCGCGCGAAGATGTAGACCAGTAGGCCGAGCACGGGCGCGGCGAAGACGAAGATCATCCACAGCACCGCGGCATCCATACCGCGAGCCTTGGCGTCTCGCGCCACCCACACCAGCAGGGCCACCTGCAGTGCGATGACCCCGACGACAATGAAAATGACGAACGCGCCGCAGCCGGCGCATCCGAGGGCGCCGGCCGCGCCAGCGGCGGCATCGTCGGCGCGGGGCTGGCTGAGCGCGAGAACGAATAGGTCGCTCATGCCAGTCCCGGCCAAAAGGTCAGAACTTGCTCGCGTACTCGCTGACGCCCGGGATGATGAGCCGGCCGCCGTTGATGCCCTTGACGATGGCCATCACGTGCAGAACCAGCACGCCGATCCACACGGCGAGATGGACGAGGCTGAACAGGCAGCCGATGACGGGTAGCGCCATCCCGACAACGATGCTGAGAACAGTGACGAGGATCCAGACGACGATTTCGGCGACCATCAGCACGATGCCGTGCTTGGCGTGCCACTGGACCTCTCTGTCCTCTTTCTCCACCAGCAACGGCACGAGCGCCAGGAGCCAGAGGTACGACAACACGATCATGATGTTCCGGTTGCTGGACACGGTGCCGGG
>JBKPMA010000510.1:0-3216 GCA_046731935.1 Acidobacteriota bacterium | reverse complement strand
CATCGAGAGGCCGGCGAAGAGCCGCACGAGCCCGACGCGCGGGATGCGCGTGCGCATAGGGTTCTCCTCGCGGGAGGTCAAAGGGGCGTCTGGCCTGAAACAGCCGAATCTTACACCGGTTCAGGGACCGATCGCGAAACGCCGCGCTGCCGGACGCCGCTGGTTTGTGCGGCCTATCGCAAGAGACGTGCCTCGCGCCGCACGCGCGTGCGCGCCGGAAAAGTCGCCACCGCCGTCATTCCGGCGGAGGCGATGTCCCTTCGCGGGGAGCCGCCGCACTGACGGGAGGACAGCGTGACGACGAGCACGAGGGCCGGAGGGCTCGAGGGCTTGAGGGCTTGAGGGCTCGAACCATGCGGCCCAGCTGGCGGGCGCACCTTAGCCATGCAACGGTGCTGACGTTTCGACCCCCGAGACGTGCGTGCGCGGCATAATACAGAGCAATGACAAAACGATGGCTCCTCGCCGTGGCTGCGGTCATCGCGCTGGTCTACGCGACCGTGCCGGGCATGCCCTCGCTGCTCTCTCCGTGGACCGAAGGGACCGATGCGGAAGCGGCCGGGGCGAACGGGCCTGCCGCCTGTCCCGCCAGCGCGAAGCCCGCGAACCTGTCGTTCACCGTCAACGATATGAACGGCAAGCCCGTGCGCCTGTCCGCCTACAAGGGCAAGGTCGTGCTCCTCGATTTCTGGGCGACCTGGTGCGGTCCCTGTAAGGCCGAGATCCCCAATTTCGTGTCGCTGCAGCAGCAGTACGGCTCGCAGGGACTCGTTGTGCTCGGCGTCTCCGTCGACGACACCGTGGACAAGCTGAAGCCGTTCGCGAAGGAGCTGCGCATGAATTATCCAGTGCTCGTCGGGCTGGGCCGCGACGACGTGCAGGATGCGTTCGGCCCGCTCTGGGGCATCCCGACCACGTTCCTGATCGGCCGCGATGGACGCATCTGCCGCAAGAACACGGGCGTCCAGGGCCGCGACAAGTACGAACGGGATATCAAGGCACTCCTGTAGTAAGATCGACACGTCCATGTTGAAAGGCTTCACCCACGCGCGTCTCGCCTGCGGCTGCCGGCTCTCGTTCCGCGAGGGCGTCGAGGGCAGTCCGGTCACCGTCGTGGTGGACACGAAGGGTGCGAGCTGCACGCTCCCGCTCCACGTGCGCGATCTGCCGGTCTTCGACTATCGCGAAGCCTTGCGACCGTCCACGCGCCTTGGCCCTCCCGAGGAAGAAGAATACGAAGAGGAAGGCTGAGTTCGCCGCGTGCTGTCCATACTCTCAATCGTCATCTTCTGGATCGTCCAGACGTCCGCGCTGCTCGTGTTCGTGGTCCCGTTCTCGTGGGGCCTCGTCGCGCTCTGGGCCGTCTCACATTTTCTTCGCGCCATCGGCCTGACGCTCGCGTATCACCGCTACTACGCGCACCGCGCGTTCCAGATGAACCGCGCCACGCGCTTCGTGTGGACCTTCATCGGCGCCGCCGCGATGCAGAAGGGGCCGCTCTGGTGGGCCGGGCATCACGTCTATCACCACAAGTTCGCGGATCGTGACGGCGATCCGCACAGCCCGAGAGTGAGCGGCTTCTACTACGCGCACATCGGCTGGTTCCTGCACGACAAGAAATACAAGAAAATCGACGACACCAATCCGGTCGTCCGCGATTTCTCGAAGTTCCCCGAGATCAAGTTCCTCGACGACTACTACTACCTGCCGCCGCTGGCGCTGGCGATCACGATGTATGTGGTCGGCGGGTTCCCATGGCTGGTCTGGGGCTTCTGTCTGCCGACGATGACGCTGGCGCACGCGACGTTCGCCATCAATACGATCAACCACCTGTATGGATCGCGGCGGTTCGAGACCGTCGACGAGTCGCGCAACAATCTGCTGACCGCGTTCTTCGCGGTCGGTGAGGGATGGCACAACAACCATCACCGCTACCAGCGCGCGGCCCGCAACGGCTTTTACTGGTGGGAAATCGACCTGACGTACTACACGATCGCCGCCATGCGCGCGGTCGGTCTGGTCTGGGACGTGCAGCCCGTGCCGGATCGCATCTACAAGGAAGCGCGCGAAGGCCGTTCGATCCTGCCAGCGCCGGAAGAAGACGGACTCGAAGCCGTCTAGACCCTGCCATTGACGAGGGCAGATTGACGAGCGACGATTGGCCCTCTCTCACTACCCCCGCATTGACGATTTCAGCCTGACGAGTGACGATTAGGCGTGCCGTGTTGCGGCCGCTCTCGACGCGTTCGTCCCCATCACTGGCTGATTATCTGTCTCGTCGCTGCGTGTGTGTTCGTTTCTCCAGAAAGAGCCAGCGCCTGTAGCTGTATCGATCGCGGTGAGCCCACCTGTCAAACGGCGTGGGCAGCCGACGTCGTGTTCTCGGGAACCGTCGTGTCTGTACGGACTGAGGCAACGGCGACCGGCATGTGGGACGCGCGTCGTGTCTTTGCCCTTGCCGTCGGCCGCGTGTTCACTGGCTCGATCATTGGCAAGCAGACGGACATCGCGACCGGCAATGGCGGCGGCGATTGCGGGTACGAGTTCGAGGTAGGGCGCACGTACCTCGTCTACGCATCCCGCGATACGGCGGGAATCTTGTCCACGCACCTTTGCACGCGGACGAAGCTTCTCGACGATGCGAAGGACGACCTGACTTACCTGGAACACATTCCTGGCGAGCGCACCGGCGCACCGGTGTACGGGCGGATTACATACTGGGACCTGCCGGCAGGTGCAGCAGTAGCGTCCCGCCAACCCGTTCGTGACGCCGTTGTGGAATTGGACGGCGAGGGGCGCCACTACCGCGCCGCTGTCGATGAGCAGGGCAGGTTCAAGTTCAACGCCATTCCACCTGGGACCTACCAGCGTATCGTGCGGACGGCGCTGCCCGGAGCGTTCGATATGCGCGAGATTCCAATTGTCGTGAACGACGCACGCGGCTGCGCCCAGGACGACTTGACCCTGACTGTCGAGCGTCGAGCGATAGGACGCGTCATTGACGAGACAGGACAGCCCGTTGCTGACGCTCCTGTGAGTCTTGAATGTGCGCCAGATTTCGTTGGTGGCGCTTACGGTCGTACGAAGGCAGATGGTTCGTTTGAAATAGCCGATGTCGGCGTGGGCCGCGCTCGTTTGCAGGTCACGCTAATGGAGGAGATGCGCCCAGGCGGCGAGCCCTATCGTCATTGTGAGGGTGACCGTGCGCTTGTGCCC
>JBKPMA010000509.1:0-9176 GCA_046731935.1 Acidobacteriota bacterium | reverse complement strand
CTGGCGTCGGAGCGCGGCGAACACACGGCCGTCACGCAGCTGGAGCTGACGAATCCTGGCTCCGCGGTTGGAACCGTGTCGTACATGTCGCCCGAACAGGCGCGCGGCGAATCGCTCGACACGCGCACCGACCTCTTCTCGTTCGGCGTCGTCCTGTACGAGATGCTCACGGGCAAGGAAGCGTTCACCGGCAGCACGTCCGCGGTGATCTTCCACGCGATCCTCGAGCGGACGCCGCCATCCGTGCTGACCGCCGCGCCAAACCTGCCGCCGAAGGTGGACGAGATCGTCCAGAAAGCGCTGGAGCGGGATCGCGACCTACGGTGCCAGACGGCGGCGGAGATGCGCGCGGATCTCAAGCGCCTGAAGCGGGACTCCGATTCGGCGCGAGCCGTACGCCCGGCCGCTGAACCGGTGGCCGTGGAGCCGCCGAAAGGTTCGAAAGCGAAGCTCGTGGCCGCGTCGGTCATCGCACTCGCGCTGGCCGCGACATTCGCCGCTGGCGGGTGGATTGCGGGCCGCGGCCGCGTGGACGAACCGCCTCTCTACCGGCAGATCACGTTCAGGCGCGGCACGGTGCGCAACGCGCGGTTTGCGCCGGACGGGCAGACCATCGTGTACTCAGCGGCGTGGGAGGGCGATCCACTCGAGATCTTCTCGAAGAACAACGAGAGTCCGGAATCGCGTCCCCTCGGGTTCAGCGGTGCGGTACTGAACTCCGTCTCGTCGACCGGCGAAGTGGCTATCGGCGTGAACTACAACCTCTCTGGCACCTACGTGGGCACCGGCACATTGTCGCGCGTGCCGCTGTCGGCAGGCGCACCCCGCGCGGTACTCGAAGACGTGCAGGGTGCAGACTGGTCTCCGGACGGCACCAACCTCGCCGTGATCAGGAACGTCGGCGGACGCACCCGAATCGAGTACCCGATCGGCAAGATGCTGTACGAAACGGGCGGCTGGCTGAGCGACCTTCGGGTGTCGCGCGATGGCTCGCTCGTCGCGTTCGTCGACCATCCGCTGCAGGGCGACGATGGCGGCACGATCTCGGTCGTGGATAGGTCCGGGAAGAAACGCGACCTCACGCGCGGCTGGTACAGCGCACAGGGACTTGCGTGGGCGCCCAGCACGAACGAAGTCTGGTTCACGGGCACAAAAACGGGCGTCGCGCGGTCGCTGTTTGCCGTGTCGGATACGGGTCAGGAGCGTCTGGTCGCCCGCATCCCTGGCACGCTCACGCTCCACGACGTGTCCACCACAGGCCGCGTGCTCCTCTCTCGCGATACGTGGCGCCGGGAGCTGATGGGGATGCGCCCCGGCGACGTGAAGGAACGCAACCTGTCGTGGCAGGACTATTCGTATCCCGCCGAGCTGTCGAACGACGGCGAGACGCTGCTCTTCGACGAAGAAGGTGAGGCCGGCGGATACAACTTTGCGGTGTACATCCGCAAGACCGACGGCTCGCCTGCCGTGAAGCTCGGACCCGCGCTCGCGGTCACGCTGTCTCCGGATGAGAAATGGGTCGTGTCGCAGACGACCGCGGCGCCATCGCAGCTGGTGCTGTTGCCGACCGGGGCAGGAGATGCCAAGCCACTCACCCGCGACGCGCTCACACACAACTGGGCGCACTGGATGCCGGACGGCCAGCACATCCTCTTTGCCGGGAACGAATCCGGCAAGGCAAACCGCTTCTATCTCATGGGGCTCGATGGACAGCCGCCAAAGGCGATTTCGACCGAAGGGGTGGACGCGCTGCAGTTCGCGATCTCAATCGACGGCAAGGAGATCGCTGGAATCGGTCCGGATGCGCAGGGCTACTTGTATCCGGTCGCAGGCGGCGATCCACGACCGATCCCCGGATTCCTGCGCGGCGAAGCGCCGATCGTGTGGACCAACGATGGGAAGGGACTGTACGTCACGAGGCCGGGCGAGCGTCCCGCGAAGATCACGCGCATCGACATGACGACCGGACAGCGCACGCCCTGGAAAGAGCTGATGCCACCCGATAGCGCGGGGGTGCAGAACATCGGTCCGATCCGGGTGACTCCCGACGGGAAGACATACGTCTACGGATTCCAGCGCCGGCTCTCGGATCTCTACCTCGTCGAGGGACTGAAGTAGAGACAAGAGAGACGGTCGTATTCGTTTTCGGATTCGTTCTCGTATTCGTGTTCGATGAGAATCGTCGTCTTCGGATTGGGAAAAACCGGCACGACGGCGCTCTTCTTCAAACTGAAGCAGGCGATGGCGCCTGATACGCACAGCCTCTTCGAACCGCGCGGCTTGGATCCCGCACCCCCTCTTCCGACGAGCGTCCTGGCCAAAGTCCTCGTCGGCTACAACCGGAACGTCGATCCAACGGCCTTCCTCGCGTTTGACCGGCTGCTGTTCCTGACCCGCGACCCGCGCGACACGCTGGTCAGCCGCGTGCTCTATGACATTTACAACGAGGCTGCGATCTGCGCGGACGACTCGAAGGTCAACGCGTTCGTGGCGCTCTTGCGCCGCAAGGAAGCGGATCCTGCCGGCACGCCGCTCAAGCACATCATCGACTTCTTCGATCGAATGTCTCAGCGGCCCGTGCTGCCGCGCGCGATGCACGATGCCGGCGTGGCGCTCGACTTTCAGCGCCAGCACCCGCACGTGTGTGCGTACCGGTACGAAGATCTCGTGCGCGCGGACTATACGGCGATCGAGCCGTATCTCGGCTTCACGCTCGGCCGCGAGACGGCCACAGTTCCTGTCGAATTCAACCGGGTCGTTCGCACGAAGCAGGCAGGGAACTGGCGCCACTGGCTGACGGCGGCAGATGTCGAATTCTTTGCGCCGTGGTTTACGCCCTATCTGCAGTTCAACGCCTACTCAGAGGACTGGACGCTGGCACCAGAGCCCAGCATCCCGCAGGAGCACTGTTCGGATTACGTCTTGAGGCTCGTGAACGAACGACGCGGCGCCGGGGGATAACAGTAGTTCGTAGTTCGTAGTTCGTAGATCGTAGTTCGTAGTTCGTAGCCCAAAGCCCATAGCCTGCGGCCTGTAGCCTATCGCCCGAACCCTATCCCTCCCGACCGATCGCTGCTCGTCGTCCAAGCTGCCGCAGGGCGCCGACGACCGCTCGAACCGGCCAGGTCGCACGCCACGACGTGCTCGACACGACGGCCTCGAGCGCAGCACTGGCCTCGTACTCTCTCGCCTCGGCCGCCACGAGTGCTTTCTGCAGCTGGTTCACAGTCACAGGCGTGTCGGTGAGCCGCATCCACGCGAGGCGATCTATTACGAGCGTGACATCGTGACGCAGCCGCTCGATGTATCCGGGACGACGGATGAGCGCATCGAACACCGCCTGCTCACGAACGCCCTGGCTCATCGTCGGTCTCATACTCGCCGGCCACCACGATCCCGTCGCGGCGATCTCTCGCGCCGCCGTCACCTCCGGACTATGGGTATCGAGCGTGGTTTTCCAGTCCGCGTGGAAGTGCAGCGTCGTCGGGACCGGTGAAAACGCGTACTTCGCCCGGTGCCCGCCTTCGATGATCCGCCGCCAGTAGTGCCAGTCACCGGCGCGCGGCACGTCCTCGGGCCAGTAGCCGTACGCGTCGAGGCAGCGGCGCGTGTACATCACGCACGTGGCGGGAATGTGATTGCAGACGGTCAGGAACGTCTCGAGCTCATCCTGGTTGAGAAGGTTGCTCGCGAACGGCACGACGACACCGTCGGTGGTGACCCAGAGCGGGCGGCTGTAGGCCCACTCCGCGCCGGACGCATCGATGGTCGCGGCGAGGCGCTCGAGATGATCCGGAAACACAAGATTGTCGTCCGCGACAAACGCGATGTATTGCCCGGAGGATTCTCTCAGGGCAACGTTCCGATTGGCGTAGCCGAAGCCAAAGGCCTTTGGGAGATCGAACCAGCGGACGCGCGGATCATTGAAGCTCGCGACGACGGCTGCCGAGTCGTCGGTACAGGCATCACCCACGACCAGCAGCTCGAAATCGCGCTCGGTTTGATCGAGTACGCTCGCAATCGCCAGCCGGAGCAGCGGCGAGCGATTACGGGTTGGCAGGAGGACCGTGAAGCGCGGCGCCATCGCCGGCGCTCAGACCCACGTGTACGGAATCGTGTTGCGGGCTGCCTCCGAATCCCACATCAGCTCCCACCGGTCCGGGCCCTCGTGGTTATAGAGCTGGCTCGGCATGCTCACGATCGTCGCTTCGTCGTTGCCCGTGTTCTTCCACCCGTGGAACACGCCAGGCGGAATGACGACGAGACCCTGATTTCTCTCGCCCAGCATGAACTCGTTGACGGCACCGAACGTCGGCGAATCCGGGCGCCCGTCGTAGCAGACGATGCAGAGGGAGCCGGTAGCCGCGAAGAGACGGTCGATCGTAAAGCGGTGGATGCCCCAGGCCCTGACGCGGCCCGGGAACGTTGACGTCAGGTTGACCTGAACGACGGGGAAGTCGGTGATGCCCCAGTCGGTGCGGTACGCCTCGGTCAGGTGGCCGTGGTGATGCGACACGGCCCTGGCCAGGCGGTATTTCACGCCGTCTATCGGCGTCAGCCGCAGCGCGCCGGCTGCGGTCGTGTGCGACGTCTTGGCGGCAGCTGCCGCAAATCCTTCTATGTTTTCGAGGGAAATGGGCGTGGAGAGATCCACCTCATGTGCCATGGCGAGCACATCCTACAACGAAGATGATCGGAAGATGAACGGAATCGTCGACCTTCGAGGTTCGTTCTTCTAGTAGCCGGTCGAGCTGAAACGCGTCACCGCTACTTCATGACGCCGAGCACGAAGAGGACGAGCTCGATGACGATCAACAGCACGATCGTGAGCTCGAGGAACTCGCCGCGTGCGATGGAGGTCTGCTCCACGGCAAAGCGATGGATGTCGTCCAGCGTCTTCAACTTCTCCTGCACGCTGGCCTTCCAGCGTTCCAGACCGAGTCTCGCCGCAGCCAGCACGAAGAGGCGCGCAGCATAGACGTCGCCGGCGAACTTCAACGCGTTCTCGACATGGTCCGTCAGCTCATGCAGATCGATGAGCAGCGCGTGGACGTCGTGCGCCGCCCGGGTGTGGCGTCTGGCGCGCAGCGGACCGACGGGCCGCGGCTTCTGCAGCTCCGCATAGATGCGATTGAGCTCGGTATCCAGCAGATCGTCGTAGTAGCGGAACTCCAGCAGCTGTGAGTTGGCGAACTCGAGGATCTCGAGGGCGGCCTGAGCACCGGCGTCGGTGTCGTAGACGAACGCCGCGTTCCATGTGGGAACCACCAGATCGTCGCTCAGGTATGACAAGCGGTGGCGAAGCACTTCGTCGCGCTCCTGACGGCTCAACGCCTGACGCTCGCCCCGCAGCAGCAGCGCGATCGCGTCGCCGTGCCGATCGAGCAGCGCATCGCCGGTGAGCGGCTCGTCGAGCGAGGTCACCGCGAACACCACGTAGTCCTCGACGAGCAATCGATCGCGAGGACGGGTGAGCGCGGGGCGCAGGCGTTCGATCGCGTGGCGGCAGCACTGCTCGGTCTGCCGTTCCAGGTGCGCGTTGTCGATCGTGGACTGCCCGGCGGCGATCAAATCGGGCCATGAGCCGGAGAAGGGCTTCGTGAGCGCGAACGAGAGGACGCCGTAGTCGAACAGCTTCAGCCGCAGCTGCCAGCCCTCGATGGTCCCGAGACCAGCGGCTGCGCCGTCGATGACGAGCGGCGGCTGCTGATACTGCACGTACGGCGGAGTCGACGGTTTTGGTACAAGGCGCGCGGCTACGGCCGGCGCGCCGACGAGGGCCGGAATATCATTCAGGGCGATGGCTTCGGCCACGTCGAAGAGGTAGAACGCCGTGATCGAGCCGGCGGAGATCGGCACCGGAACATTTTAGGCGCATGGCACCCGGCGCACGCAGGATCGGCGAAGATAGGCGGCAGTGGCGGACACCGTAACGCCCAAACGGATTCCGTTCCGGACGCGGCTGCCGGTACCGACGGTCAAATACCGGTCCGCCATCGGGCGGTGGCTGGCGCGCGGCGAATCCGTCGATGACCACGCGGGCTCGGAGAGCACGACCCACCCGTGGTGGAAAGTCATCTGGCTGACAGGCGTCGATTACTTCTCGACCCTTGGGTACCAGCCAGGCATCGCGCTGCTCGCCGCCGGCGCGGTCGCGCCCATCGCCACGATCATCCTGGTTCTGGTCACGTTGCTGGGCGCGCTGCCCATCTACGCGCAGGTAGCCGGACGCAGTTTCGCCGGACAGGGATCGATCGCGCTGCTCGAGAACCTGCTGACCGGTTGGAAGGGCAAAGCGCTGGTCCTGGTACTGCTCGGATTCGCAGCGACCGACTTCGTCATCACCATGACGCTGTCAGCGGCGGATGCGGCCAAGCACGCGATCGAAAATCCCTTCCTTCACGAAGCGCTTGGCGAGCACCAGATTATCGTGACCCTGGTGATTCTCGTCGTCCTGGCAGCCGTCTTTCTCGCTGGATTCTCGGAGGCGATCAATCTAGCGACCCTCGCGGCGCTTCCGTACCTCGCGCTGAACGTCATCGTGCTGGCGCGCGGCGCGTTCGAGGTCATGACCCATCCGGTGCACGTCGCCAACTGGCGGACGGCGCTCACGGCACAGGGCGATACGTCCGTGCTGTTCGTGGCCGCCCTGCTCGTGTTTCCAAAACTCGCGCTCGGTCTGAGCGGATTCGAAACGGGCGTCTCGGTGATGCCGCTGGTGGACGGCGGCGAGCGCGACCGCGACCTCACGCCGCGCGCGGGCGTGCCGGCGGGCCGCATTACCAATACGCGCAAGCTGCTCGTGACGGCAGCGGCGATCATGAGCGTTCTTCTGATCGCATCGAGCCTGGTCACAACGCTCCTGATCCAGCCGTCCGACTATCAGCACGGAGGAAAGGCGGCGGGACGCGCCATCGCCTTTCTCGCGCACCGGTACCTGGGCGTCGGTTTTGGCACCGTCTACGATCTTTCGACGATTGTGATCCTCGGGCTCGCCGGCGCGTCGGCCATGGCGGGACTGCTCCATCTGATTCCGCGCTATCTGCCGCGCTACGGGATGGCGCCCCTGTGGGCATCATTGTCACGACCGCTCGTCCTTCTGCTCTTGATCGTGGACGTGATCGTCACGCTGGTCTTCGGAGCGGACGTCGAGGCGCAGAGCGGTGCCTATGCGACCGGCGTGCTCGTGTTGATCCTGTCGGCCGCTCTGGCGGCCACGCTTGCCCTCTGGAACGAACGGCGGCACCTGCTTGCGGCGTACATGGCGGCGATGTTCCTGCTGTTCGGGTACACGCTCACCGAGAACTGCATCGAACGGCCGGACGGACTCATCATCGGAACCATCTTCACGCTCCTCCTGATGCTCGCGTGCGTGGTGAGCCGCTCGATGCGTTCGGTGGAATTCCGCATTCCGTCTGCGTTTTACGTTGATGTGGAAAGCTGGCGGCTGGGCCCGGAGCTCAAAGGCAAGAAGGTTCACCTGGTTCCAATCGCCTACGCATCCGAGGAGGCCTGCCGCAGGAAGAAAAAAGAAATCAACATGCACTATCAGGTGCGGGGACGCTTCCTGTTCCTTCACGTCAATCTGCTCGACAATCGCAGCGAGTTTTCCGCGCCGCTCGAAGTCAGCCTCCGCAGGCAAGGGGATGACTACGTGGCGGAGGTATACGGCGCAGTCGCGATTGCCAACACGATCGCGTTCGTCAGTGAGTGCATCGATCCCATCGCCATGTTCATCGGCCTCACGCGCCGCGGCCTGACGGGTCAGGCGCTTCGATATCTGGTGTTCGGCGAAGGCGAGACGGGCTTGATGGTCTACGCCATTCTGCTGCGCTACTGGGACTGGACGCCCGAGGAAGACGTGCGTCCGCGGATTTTCCTGATGTCTGATTGACGAGCGGACGCGCGCGCGGGGCGAACGGTTTGCCGCCGGCTGGCGTATCGGGTATGCTCAACGCTCCCATGCCGTCGCTGTCGCTGCGCCTCGTCGTTGTCCTGGTCCTTCGCGAGAGGACCGGGGACGCCGGCGTGTAAGCGCTGAGACGGCCCCCGGCTCCGACGAGCCGGGAGTTCCTGACGAATTCCTCGGCCGTCCGCCGTTTATCAGGAGGACATCGGCCGATGGAACCTGTCGTCTGTTACAACAACACCTTCATCCCGGAACGTGACGCGACCATCTCGGTGCGCTCGCGCGCGCTCAATTACGGTCTCGCGTGTTTCGCCGGGATTCGTGGCTACGCAACCGATGACGGCAGCCAGGTCCACGTGTTCCGGCTCGATCGCCACGTGCGCCGTCTCGAGCAGTCCGCCCGAATCCTGTGTCTGCGTCTGCCGGGACCGCGGGACGAAGTCGCCGCGTCGATCACGGAGCTGCTGCGCCGCAATGAAATGCGGTGCGACGTCTACATTCGTCCGATCGTCTTCACCGACTCGAACGCGCTGTCGCCGCTGCTCGATCCCGAGACGAGTGCCACCGCCATCTTCTGCATGCCGCTCGGCAAATACCTGTCAGCGTCCGCCATCGATGTCTGCGTCTCGAGCTGGCGGCGGATGCGCGAGTCGGCTATTCCTGCCCGCGCAAAGGTCAGCGGCGGCTACGTCAATAGCGCGCTCGCGAGGCGGGAAGCGGCCGACAACGGCTACACGGAAGCAATCCTGCTGACCGAGGACGGACTCGTGTCGGAAGGATCCGCGGAACACGTCTTCATCGTGCGCGAGGGCCAGCTGATCTCGCCGCCGAGCACGGCCGACAACCTCGACGGCATCACGCGACTGAGTCTGATCACGCTCGCGCGCGAGGATCTCGGCCTCCCGTTTGTCGAGCGTCCCATCGGACGCACCGAACTGTACGTCGCTGATGAAGTGTTCCTCTGCGGCACGGGTGCCGAGGTGACGCCGGTGCGCTCGGTGGATCGCCGGATCATCGGCACGGGCGAGATCGGGCCGGTGACCAAAGCCCTCTCGGATCATTTCGAAGCCGTCGTGCGCGGACGCGTGCCGAAGCGAATGGACTGGTTGACACCCGTCTGGTGACACGGGACGTGGAGCACGGCCGTCAGCCGAGACAGCATCGACCGATACAATGGTCGCGTCATCAAGGAGAAGCGCGTCATGCAGATATCGTTGGTGCTGATCGTCATCGGCAACGACCGGCCCGGGATCGTCGAGTCGCTGGC
>JBKPMA010000508.1:0-7048 GCA_046731935.1 Acidobacteriota bacterium | reverse complement strand
ACCTGTACTTCAACTGGTTCTTCTACTACCTGACCGAGATCAGGCACATACCGCTAACGCTCGGCGGCTATTTCACGGGCGCGCAGTGGATGGTCGGCACCGTGACCGCGGTCGCGGGCGGACTTGCGTGCGATCGTCTGTCTGTGCGGCTCGGGCCGCGGCTTGGATGTCGAATCTGCGGCGTGGGGGGACTCGTCTGCTGCGCCCCACTCCTCGTCGCAGGCACGCTCGCCTCGGATCCGGCTGTGTCCGTGGCGTTGCTCTCAATCGGCTTCGGTTGTATTCAGTTCGTGGACGGGACGTACTGGGCGGCAACGATGCGGATCGCGGGACCGCAGACCCAGAGCGCGACCGGGATTCTCAACACTGGCGGTAACGTGGTGGGCGGCATCGGTGCGGTCATTGTCCCGATCCTCGCGACATCGTTTGGCTGGACGACAGCGGTGGCATCGGGCGCCGTGTTCGCGGTTGTCGGGGCGGCACTGTGGTTCGCCGTCAGACCAGATATGACGCTGCAAGACCGGGCACGTCAGAACAGCCTGGATGTTCTGGCCGAGTTCACCAAAGCACGACAGACCTGAGGAGAATGATCGTGGCACCCGACTCCGCTGATCCATCGCTGAACATCCCTGCGGCCGTGTTCCTCGAGCACTGGCAAGGCCATCGGCGCGTCACGCGACGAGTGATCGAGGCGTTTCCCGACGACCAGCTCTTCACATTCGCCATCGGCGGCATGCGGCCCTTCTCGGCGCTCGCGTTGGAACTGGTGGGGATGGCGTCGGGCATGGTACGCGGCATCGCGACGCGTACGTGGCCAGCCGTTGGTGAGCTGCTGCATCACGCAGGCGGGTCTGAGCCTGCTACGAAAGACGATCTACTTCGGGTGTGGGATGCGACCACCGGCGAAATGAATACCCTATGGCCGAGTATTACGACGGAACGGTTCGCGGAGACCGACACGGCGTTCGGTCAGTACACAGGACGCATCTACGACTTCCTGTTTTATTGTCTCGACAACGAAGTGCACCATCGCGGTCAGGGCTACGTGTATCTGCGCGCACTCGGTGTGGGACCACCTGCCTTCTACGACCGATCGTAGTGTTGCTGACAGGGGTCGCGGGCCGGAGCGGGTCCGGGCTCCGGCCCGCAATTCCTATTTCGTTACGCGTATGCAGATGGTGTCGTGGTGCTCCGCCATGTGCTGGCGCAGCTCCAAGGATGCGGCTGCAGGTGTGGCGAAGCCCTGCGCACGCATCCGCTCGGCGGCCGCGGGCGACTGTGCATCGATGTCGTTCCACGAGTCGTAGTGCGTGATCTGGATGATGTCGAACGGCCCGCCTTCGACATGGCGCAGCGTCAGCGTGCGTCCGGGAGGATCGGCCGCAGCGATCTTTCCGAGCGTCGCCGTGAGCTGATCGCGGTGTCCGTTGGCAGACCGATACACCCCCACCACATAGACGCCCTCACCGGTGAACGCCTTCTGCGCGTCGGACCACGCGGGTCCGGAGACGAACGAATCCGTGTGACGCTCGGAGGCGGCACGCACTTTCGCATATGACGCCAGCACCTCGGCTGGCGGCGGGGCCGCGCTCACCGTCGTCGCGGCCTTGCCATATGGCGTCAGGACGAGAAGGTCCCAATCATCCCCTTCGCGATGACGAAGGATGATGGGCTTCTGTTCACCGGCGGGTACAGGCGCGGTGAGATACGCGTCGATCAAGTCGTTCAACTTACCCGGCGCGGCCTTGGCAAAGTGCGCGTGATAGAGCTCCGCGGTGTCGGCTGGCTGAGCCTGAGCCGCAGCGGACGCCAAAAGGGCAGCGGTTAGTACACTGAACATCAAATATCGCAACAGAGCCTCCTTCAGGGGGCATGAGAACGAGTGAGTAGGAGGCTGATCCTACAATAGTTGAGGTTGCTGTGCGGACAATCTGGCGAAATGGAGCAGCGCGGGCGACACAAAGATCTCAAGGTCGTATCCGGCTGAATACATGGTCCGTCGGCGACTTCGCGTGGCACGCGGAGCATCGAGCCTGATCGTCGACGGACAGGGCCCCCGTCTTTTCGTCGCGATCGAAGTGTTCGTAGCCCCATCCCCCCGTGCCCTCGTAACGGCCGCTGTTCTTTATCATCACGTCCAGGAACCTGCGCTCGCCTTCGAAGACGAGCCCCTTGGCAGGCCCTTCGCCATCCTTTGTGAAAACGGCTTCGTCCACGATGATCGATCCGTCTGGATACGTGCCGGTGCGATAGCCGGCGACAGCTTTGTCGTTTGCGTAGTAGTGATGGATGCCGCCGCGTTTCGAGAACGAATCGTGGTCAGGTTCCACGATGAGCGACTTCACATGCGTCCACGACCGGAATCCGTCCGGGTACGCGACGGACGCCTTGTCCTGCGCAAAGAGCGTCATCGTGGCGGCGAGCACACCCGCCACCCACGTCGTGATCCGAACGCGACGAGGTCTGGTCATGGGCGTTGCCTCAGTGAGACATCTTCGTGCCGCTTCCGCCGGCGTCGCACTTCACCAGCGGATTCCAGTCCGAGAAGATCCCGCTCGGGCTCGCCTTCCAGCTCCAGACGTGCAGGTAGTAGATGCCGAGCTTGTCGGCGCGCTTCAGAGGCTGCCCCATGACCGTTGGCGCGTCCGCCGATTTCCACGCGGAGATCGGCACCAGGAACTCCACGCCGTTCAACGTGAACTTCCCGTCGGCCATCCGCTCGTACACGAGGACCTCAGGATGGTTGACGTCGAGCGTGGTGTCGAGCAGGTCGTTGTTCTGGAAGTGATACCCCATCGCGCCAGCAGGTTGATATTCGACGCAATCGGTCACACGCTTGTAGCCGGCCGACTCGGCGGCGTCCGTCGACTTGAACTGCGTCGTCGCGGCGCGGACGCTCGCGACGTCTTTATCGACCGCATCCCCAAAGCCGCTCGGGATGATGCCCGACGTCTGGCTCATGTCGGACGACGCTGTTTGCGCCGACGCAGACGCAATCGCGACTCCAGACACCAGCGCCACTCCTATCATTCGTCCAACACCGTTCATACTCGCCTCCTCGATCACTGTTCGTGACTGACGCGTCGATCCTCGGCGTTGCACGCACGTGATGACAGGCGTTTTTGACCGACCGACCCTGCGCGCGTCCGAACCGGTCGAAACGGGCGATGAACGCTCCCGCTCGTCACCTCGATCGACCGCTTCATCAAAAGGCGGCCCCGCCCTGGGGCGAGTCGCGGCAGAATGAACGAGATGTCGCCCCGCGCGCGCGAATGGATCCGGCAGGCGGCGGTTCTCTGGCTCGCCTGGACGGCGGCCGGGCTCTTCTACATCACCCAGGATTCGGTGCCGCGTCTCTATCGCGGCGAGTACGTGCCTTGGAAGTACGTATTCGTCGGCTGGATGGCTGGCATGTACGTCTGCGCCGCGCTCACGCCGGCGCTGCTGTGGTTAGGTAATCGCTGGCCGCTGGAACGGCGGGTCATCTACGCCTGGCTCCATCTGTGCTTCAGCGTCGTCTTTTCGATCGGGGCGACGGCTATCGAAACACCGATCCTCATGCTGCTGGGCGTCTTTCCGGCGGCGTCGCCGCCTCCCTCCGTTGCCGCCGGTCTCCGGATCATGCTGTCATTCGGCATCCAGGGCGGCGCCATCCGGTACTGGGCCGTCATCGCACTGCAAGCGGTGTACAGGTCGCATCAGAACGCTAAGAGCCGTGAACGCGAGGCATTCGAACTGAAGGTGCAGGCATCCGAGCTGGCGCAGCAGCTGGCCGCGGCGCAGCTTAGTACGTTGAAGATGCAGCTGCAGCCGCACTTCCTTTTCAACACGCTCGGCGCGATCACCGTGCTCATCCAGCAGCAGAAGACCGCGGACGCCGAGGCGATGGTGGCGCGGCTCGGAGATCTGCTGCGGCTCTCGCTCGACGATGTGGACGCACAGGAAGTGTCGTTGTGGCGCGAGCTGGAGTTTCTTCGGCTCTATCTGTCGATCGAGGAGGTGCGGTTCAAGGACCGCCTGATTGTGCGAATCGCAGCGGACGAGGGACTGTCCGATGCACTCGTGCCGCACATGGTGCTTCAGCCGCTGGTCGAAAACGCGGTCCGCCACGGGCTGGGTCAAAGCGAAGACGCCGTCACGATCGACGTGAACGCAACGAGACGAAATGGGGCCCTGGCGTTGATCGTTTCTGATGACGGGCCTGGAATGCAGCCGGCGCGCCTCGAGCAGCCGGGTATCGGCCTCGCCAACACCAGGAGCCGGTTGAGCAGGCTCTACGGTGATGGCGCGGGACTCGACACCGAGAACACGGTCCCGCACGGCGTGCGCGTCACGATCACTCTGCCGTTCCGTACCACTCGCGAGGATCCCGCATGCGTCTGAAGGTGCTGGTCGTGGATGACGAGCCGCTGGCACGTGACGGCCTGAAGCTGCTCCTCGACCGTCAGCCCGGCGTGGAGTCGGTGTCTGAAGCGCGAAACGGACGCGAGGCGGTCGCCCTCATCCGTGAACGCGCGCCCGATCTCGTGCTGCTCGACGTGCAGATGCCGCGCATGGACGGCTTCGGTGTCGTGCACGCGGTCGGCCCCGAGCGAATGCCTGCCGTCATATTCGTGACCGCCCACGACCAGTATGCGATCCGCGCGTTCGAGATTGCCGCGCTCGATTACCTGCTCAAGCCGGTGACCGAGGAACGCTTCGCCCTCGCGTTCGAGCGCGCGTCCAGCCGGATACGCACGCAGCCGCAGGACGACACGGCGCGTCAGGTGGCGGCGATGCTGGATGCCATGGCGAGCCCGCCGAAGCGGCTGTCACGGTTCGCCGTGCGATCGGGCGAGCGGACGCTCTTCGTGCCCATCGATGATGTGGATCGGATCGAAGCCTACCAGAACTATGTGCAGTTACACGTCGGCGAGACGACGCATCTGCTGCACGTGCCGATGAATACCGTCGAGAGTGTGCTCGATCCCGAACGCTTCCTGCGCATCCACCGATCGCACATCGTGAACGTGCAGCGCATCGCGCAGCTGTGGTCACTGGCCCATGGCCAGTACGTCATCGAGCTGCGAACTGGCCAACGCCTGCAATCCGGCCGGACATACGGCGAGAAGATTCGACGAGTGCTCGCAAACCCGTTCTGACCAGGGCGCACGGCGCCGCGCGGCCTCTCTTATCTCTCATTGCTCGATCGGCAGGGGGCCCAGTCTCCCGTCACGGACGGTTCCACCCGTTGTGGCGAGCCCCATGCAGCCAACCTTTGGCCTCGACCTGTAGGCCTGTCCGCTCCCTGGCGGGCGAACCCGACTGATGGCGTCCATCGAGCCTGCGGCGGTGACCACGCTGGTACTCGGCCATCTCGGGTGTGCCAACCGAGGTTCCGGTGCGGGCGCCGCAGCCGCCGCCGGCCATGGCTTGCGCCGACAACCTGCGGACGGGACGACGCGGACGCGTACGCACCCGCGTCGCGAACGGCACATCCCCCGCCACGCCGCCGTGTATCATGTGGCTGGCGGGCGGTAGACGACGGCACCTGGTCGGCGCGGTTGACGCACGATTCCGCTTGCCGAGCCCGCTCGATACGGCTCCGGAGTAACGGGACGCGATGGATGGTGACGAGGAGCGGCGTTCGCTTCGTGCAGAACGGCCGAATGACGGCCAGCCGGGTGGTGACGGTCCTCTGTTTCGCCGCGCTCGTCCAAATCAGTCTGGTCGAAATCGGCCGAGCCGAGGAGCGCACCGGACGTCTCGAAGTCCGGCTCCTTCGTGAAGGCGGAAGCGCCATCGCCGATGCGACGATCGTCCTCAACGAGACCGGCGCCACCGGCGTGACTGGAACCAACGGGAGGTTTGCGTTCTCGAAACTTCCCGCGGGCACGTACTCGGTCACGCTCACGTTCGGACAACACTCCGTCACCATCTCCAGCGTGCAAGTCGCCCCCGGCAAGACGACGACGGTCGAGAAGACTGTCGACTGGGTCGAGGAATTCATTTACTCGATCATGGTGCAGGCGCCCTCACGGCTGATCGAGCCGCTCCTGGAAGCGCCTGCGGCGACGACGACGCTCCCGGAGGCGGACATCGAACGGAAGGCGCCCGACGTCGAAGTGGCCAAGCTCGTCGAGTTCACACCTGGTGCGCAGCTGACACGCGGCGGACTCTGGGACTTCAACATGGGCACGCGCGGTTTCAATCGCGCGTTGAGCCGGCGAGTGGCCGTGCTGTTGGATGGCCGCGACTTGTCGTTGCCATTCTTTGGCTATCAAGGTTGGCCGGCCTTTTCGTTTCCGATCGACGATCTCTCGAGTTTGGAGTTCGTGCGCGGACCGCACGCGGCGCTCTACGGCGCGAATGCTTCGGGCGGCGTCATCAGCATGACATCGAAAGAGCCCAAGTTCAGTCGCGGAGGAATGTTACGGCTGACGCTTGGAGGATTGGACACGGTGAACGCGGAGGGTCGATGGGCGGGCGCGCTTGGAGGCGGCTGGTACGCCCGCGCTGCCGGCGGGTTCCGCCGAAGCAACGGCTTCGCGGTACAACGCGTCGACGGCCCGGAGTACAGCGTCCCTTGCCCGCCGGGAACGTTTGGCGATTGTCTTCCTGCGGAAGTCGTTCGGTTCGACGGCGAAGACGCGACGATCACCTTTGGAGAAATTCGCGTCGACAAGTACTTCGACAAGGCGCGCCTCCTGACGCTGGAGGGAGGCGACGCCGTGGGCGCGTTTGGTGTCTTCCAGACTGCGGGGCAGCGCGCGAAATCCGTGGGCAATGACGGGAACCGCCCGTGGGTCCGCGCCAAGCTCAGTGGACAGTCCTTCCACGTCGCGGCGACCTATGATGTGTACTCTGAGCCGTCCGGGTACATCGGCCTCACCACGGGCGAGCCATTCAACTCGAATTCGTCCCGCGTGCAGCTTGACGGACAAATGGAGCGGCACTTCCGACAGGACTCGGTTCAACTGATGGCGGGCGCCATCGGAACGATCGAGAAGATGGACAGCTACAACCACGACGTCGGCGGGCAGACGTTTCTGTTCAGACCGATTAGGTC
>JBKPMA010000507.1:0-5792 GCA_046731935.1 Acidobacteriota bacterium | reverse complement strand
TGTCGGCGCCATGACAGTCGCCGCCGCCGAGTTGACGACACGCGCGAGCGCGGCGTACGAGACCTATCTTGCGGAGACACGTCAGGCATTCCTCGCACGGCGTGACCCACACCCAGACGACGCGCCGAAAGCCGAACGCGTGCCTCCGGCGCGACCTGGGAGAGAGGACGGTATCGTCTCGGTTCCCGACGGCCTCGTTCACCATTGGCTGGGCGGCGCGTTCATCCCCCGGACGACGCTGCAACGCACCGTTGACGTCTCGAGTGCGTACGACGCGTACCCGAGGTTCTATAAGGAAGTGATCGCGTCGAAGATCGTCGGACGCGAGGACAACACCTACAGAGTGGTGATGCGCCTGAAAGCGTCGGCGGGCGGCATCGCCGCGGTGCTGGAGATCCGCTCGACGATCCGGTATTCGCATCCGAGCGATCGAGTCGCGTACGCGCTCTCGAACGCCGACGAAATACGCGAGGTCAAGAACGCCGGTCAGACCAACGAGCGCCTGCTGCCGGTCGGACGCGACAGCGGCTATTTGTGGCGCGCCAGCAATTTCACGAGATTCACCGAGCGTGACGGCGGCGTGTACGTGGAAATGGAATCGCTCGGCCTGAGCCGGGGCTTTCCGCCCTTTCTCGGATGGCTCATCGAACCCATCGCACGGCGGTTGGGCCGTGAGAGCATCGAGCGATCGTTGGAGGAGTTCATCGCGGCGGTTCGGACCTTCGATCCAGACCGATGAAATCGGCAGCGGCTATATACGCCGACTGACGAATTCCGCCAGGTGCTCACCCGTGAGCGTGGAGCGCTTCGCCACCAGGTCGGACGGCTTCCCCTCGAACACGATGCGTCCACCATCGTGGCCGGCCCCAGGCCCGAGGTCGATGATCCAATCGGCATGCGCCATTACCGAAAGGTGATGCTCGATGACGATCACCGACTTGCCGGCGTCCACCAGACGATCCAGCAGCGCGAGCAACTGCTGGAGATCCGCCAGGTGCAGTCCCGTCGTCGGTTCGTCGAGCACGTACACTCCGCCTTCCTCACCCATATGCGTCGCGAGCTTGAGCCGCTGCCGCTCGCCGCCCGACAGCGTGGTGAGCGGTTGGCCGAGCCGCAGATACCCGAGCCCCACGTCGGCCATGCGCTGCAGAATCGCGTGCGCCGCTGGGGTGTGCGCCTTGCCGGCGCCGAAGAACCCGACCGCATCGTTGACTGGGAGGTCGAGCACCTCGGCGATGTTCTTGCCGCCCAGCTTGTAGTTCAGGACGGACGCCTGGAACCGTCGGCCGCCGCACTCCTCACAGACGGTCGTGACGCCGGCCATCATGCCGAGATCGGTGTAGATGACGCCCGCGCCATTACATGCCGGACACGCACCCTCTGAATTGGCGCTGAAGAGCGCCGGCTTCACGCCGTTGGCCTTCGCGAACGCGCTGCGGATCGGATCGAGTAGCCCGGTGTACGTCGCCGGATTGCTTCGCCGCGAGCCGCGGATTGCCGTCTGATCGACCGTCACCACCTCGTCGCGCCCGCTCACTGAGCCGTGAATCAGCGAGCTCTTGCCTGAACCGGCGACGCCGGTCACCACCACGACCACGCCGAGCGGGATGTCGACGTCGACGTTCTTCAGGTTGTGCGTGCGCGCGCCGCGCACCTTCAGCACGCCTGATGGCTTCCGTACCGACGGCTTCAACGATGCTCGATCGTTCAGATGGCGCCCGGTGAGCGTGCCGCTTTTCAGCAGTCGCTCGACGGTTCCTTCGAAGACGACCTCGCCGCCTGCGGTGCCCGCACCGGGACCGAGGTCCACGACGTGATCGGCGATCGCGATCGCTTCCGGCTTGTGTTCGACGACGAGGACGGTGTTGCCTTTGTCGCGGAGCCGAACGAGCAGATCGTTCATGCGCTGGATGTCGTGTGGATGCAGCCCGATCGTGGGCTCGTCAAACACATAGGTCACATCGGTCAACGACGAGCCGAGGTGACCGATCATCTTCGTGCGCTGGGCTTCCCCGCCCGACAGCGTCCCCGACGGACGGTCGAGTGAGAGGTAGCCCAACCCGATCTCAACGAAGGAATCGAGTGTCTGCCGAAGCTTCGTGAGGAGCGGTGCGACGGACGGCTCCTTCAACGCCCGCACCCATTCGGCCAGATCGTTGATCTGCATCGCGCACGCGTCGGCGATGGTGATCTTGTTGATCTTGGACGAACGGGCCGCCTCATTGAGCCGCGTGCCCTTGCAGTCGGGACAGGTGGTGAACGTGACGGCACGCTCCACGAACGCGCGGATGTGCGGCTGCATGGCCTCGACGTCCTTGGAGAGGAATGACTTCTGGATTCGCGGGACGAGGCCCTCGTACGTCAGGTTGATGTTCTGGAACTTGACCTTCCGTGTCTCGCTGTACAGAAAGTCTTCCCGCTCCTTCTTCGTGTATTTCCTGATCGGCTTGTCGGGATCCAGTCCAGCAGCCGCGAAGATCCGTACCTGCCAGCCGTCGGCCGTGTAGCCGGGGATCGTAAGCGCACCTTCGTTGAGCGACTTGCTGTCGTCGAACAGCTGCGTCAGATCGATGTCGCTGATCGACCCCATGCCCTCGCATCGCGGGCACATCCCGCCGTGGAACACGAGGTCACGTACGACGACGCGTTCGCCCTTGCCCTTGTCGACGCTCATCGCGCCGCTCGCCTTCCGCGTCGGGATGTTGAACGAAAAGGCGGTGGAGGGTCCGATGTGCGGCTTGCCGACGCGGCTCCAGAGCACCCGCAGCATGGCGTTGGCGTCTGTCACGGTGCCGACCGTCGAACGCGCGTTGGCGCCCATGCGCTCCTGGTCCACGATGATCGCGGTCGTCAGGCCCTCGAGAACGTCCACCTCAGGACGGGCCATGGTCGGCATGAACCCCTGCACGAAGGCGCTGTAGGTCTCGTTGATTAGCCGCTGCGACTCCGCTGCGATCGTGCCGAACACCAGCGACGACTTGCCCGATCCGGAGACGCCGGTAAAAACCGTGAGCCGCCGCTTCGGGATCGCGACGCTGACGTCTTTCAGGTTGTTGACGCGCGCGCCCTGGACGCGGATCAGGTCGTGACTATCCGCCAGCAGGCTTGCGGATCGCTTCTCTGGCGTGGACTCTTTCTTCTTCATCGGCGTCATCGAGAGTTGGTGGCACGCTGGCGCCATCTGGCTGCATACGGCAGCGCAAACATATACAGGCCCGTAAAGAGGAGCAAGAACAGCGGCGGCAGCGGCGAGTACGTGATCCAGGGCGGGGGCTGTTGGCCGTGGCCGATGCCGAGCGCGATGAAGTTTGCGATGACCGTCACCGTGAAGACGATAGACAGCCAGCGGTGCGTCTGCCGGACCAGCGTGTTCCAGTTCACAGGCATCTCCTCTGAAGGTGCATCAGACTGCCAGGTTGCAAGGGGTCGCGTCGTCAATCGCCGTCACTCGTTCATTGCATCCAGGAGCCGTTCGAGCCTATCCACGTGCTTCGTCCAGAAGGCGCGGTGGTGGGCGATCCAGTCGATGAGCGGCTTCATACCACGAGGCTCCACCCGGTAATAGACACAGCGTCCGTCGCGCCGGCCGTTCACGAGGCCTGCGTCTTTCAATGTGGCCAGATGTTGGGAGATGGCTGGTTGGGAGATGTCGAATCGTGCGGTCAGGTCTTTGACGGCGGCTTCGCCGCGCATGAGCGATTCAAAAATGGCCCGCCGGCTGGGATCTGCGAGCGCCTGGAAGATGCGGTCTTCGCGCGCGACGGCGATGTGCACGACGAATTAATAAGCAATCACTTATTGGTTGTCAAGTCCATGAGGCCCGACGCTGCCGCGCGTCCGCGGACGGTCCGGCTGTGCTCGCGGTTCGCCAGCTCCCCCACTACACTCGATGGATGACCCCGAGTACGCAACGGCTCATCGCCGTGTTCAACAGCAGCGAGGACCTCGTCGAGCTGCTTCGCATCGTGCTGGAACAGAACGGCTTCGTCGTTGTCACGGGTCACATCGACGAGCTGCGCCACGGCAAGATCGATTTGCGCGCGTTCGTCGAACAGTACAAGCCGGCTGCGATTCTGTACGACCTTATCCCACCGTACGACCGCCACTGGGATTTCGTGGACTACCTGCGTACGGTGTCGCCGCTCAAGGGCATCCCGTTCATCCTCACGAGCACGAACGCTGCGATGGCGCGGCAGCTGGCGGCGCGCAGCGAAGAGGTCATCGAGGTGTTCGGGCGCCCGTTCGATCTCGACGAGATCGTCAAGCTCGCGCGGCGCGTCACCGCTGAGTGATCGCTGGGCAGAGCGGCGTCGCATCCTCTCATGTATTTCTCACTGACCGTGCGTGACTTCGAGGGCGTGGAGCCACCGTCGCGCCCGCGTGCGTAGACGTTTGGCCGGCTGCGCGAACAGGCGCGCGCCCATGTCGAGTGCTCGCAGTCGCAGGGCGCGTTGCCGCCGCGTAATACAACCCAGTACCACCGCAACGGACTGCGCATCTCCGTACCGTTTCGGCGCGGCGGTCATCGTGTCGCGCAGTACGGCCAGGTTGTGGTCGTCACCGAGCGCCTGTTCCAGCTCTTTCAGCGCAGCGGCCATGTCGCGCGCGTCCCGGCGGGTACGCTCGAACAACCTCACCTGGTACCAGACGTCCTTCACGCGACGCCGCCAGAGATGAAAGTCCGCCGGTCCTGCGTCCAGACCGGCGCCAGGCACGGCTCGCCGCGCCCGCCGGTAGCTGCGCTCGAGGCCCTCACGGACGGCGCGGCGGCTGCCCGCGCTGTCCACGGCTTCGATCACTTCGTCTCGCTGCATTTCGAGGATGCGCACGGCCTCGCTGCGAAGCTGTGCGGCCTGGCGCTGCTCGCGGCGCGCGTGTCGTTCCAGTTCCGCATCGATCCGCCGGATCGCCGTACGCGACATCACACTCGCATACCGCCCGTGAAGCGCGGTGAACGTCTCGCGCAGCACCTCGGCGTCGCGAAGCGTGGACAGTCGATGCGCCGCCTCTCGCAGCGCGCTGTTGTGCGTGTCGTAGTCGGGTCCCAGCGCATCATGCAGCAGCCTCAAGACCGCCCGCACTTTCTTGAGCCGCTTGCGGGCGTCGTGTATCCCCCCACCGTCGGTCGCGCCGGCTGTCAGCGCCTCAATTGCCTGGTCGAGGTCCTTGCGGACGAGCCGCCGCAGCTCGCGGTCGATCGGGCGACGACCTTTCAGACGGAACGCCATAGGCCGAGCGCCTGCAAGGTTCCGTCCGTCTCCGTCTCAGGAAGAAAATCGAAAGCTCTGGTTGACCTTCGCGCCGTCGTGAGTTCGAGACTCGTCAGCCGCTATCATTGAGACGCAACCGCAGCGGTGAGGACCGACACATGACACGATTTTCAGTCGAAAAGACCGACGAAGAATGGCGCCGCATCCTGACGCCCGAGCAGTACGCCGTGCTCCGCGGACACGGCACCGAACGGCCTGGCACCTGCGCGCTGCTGCACGAGCATCGCGTCGGCACGTTCGCGTGCGTGGCGTGCGATCAGCCGCTCTTCGTTGCCGACAGGAAGTTCGAGAGCGGTACCGGCTGGCCGAGCTTCTTCGCGCCGCTCGACGGCGCGATCGAGACGACGACAGATCGCGCCTACGGGATGGTGCGGACCGAAGTGCATTGCAGCCGCTGCGGCGGACATCTCGGCCACGTGTTCGACGACGGTCCGCCTCCTACCGGCCTCCGCTACTGCATCAACGGCGTCGCGCTCAAGTTCACGCCGTCGCCCATGTGAGAGAGCTTCCCGGCCGGGAGGC
>JBKPMA010000506.1:0-6716 GCA_046731935.1 Acidobacteriota bacterium | reverse complement strand
GTCGACCACCACCGTGTTGGTATGGCCACCGAGGCTTGGCGCCTTCTCGAACACGTGCACGCGGTGGCGCCGGCTCAGAAAATAGGCGGCCGCCAGCCCGGAGATGCCTGCGCCGATGACCGCAACGCTCTTCATGGACGTTCAGGAATATCAGTACGCCGGCCGTTCTGTCAACCATTTGTCCATGACAACAAGTTGACAAGCGCGGGACGTCGGGATAGGCTGACGCCGGAGAGCGTGGGATTATCGATGGGAACAACAATCAAGCTTGTCGCCGTCGGTGCGGTTGCGTTCATGCTGCTCGACGGTGTCTGGCTCGGACTGCTGATGAAGCATTTCTACCGTGAGCAGCTGGCCCCGATCGTCCGTCTCGCCGACGGCGGCGGCATTGCGCCCAACTGGCCCGCGGCGTTCGTCGTCTACGTGCTGCTCGGGACCGGCATTGCGCTGTTCGTCATCCCGCGGGCATCGACCGTCCCGTCCGCAGCCGCGCTCGGCGCGCTGTTCGGGCTGGTCGTGTACGGCGTCTACGACTTCACCAACTACTCGACGCTCCGCCAGTGGCCGTTCGTGCTGACGCTGGCCGACACGGCCTGGGGCGCCCTGGCGTCCGCCGCCGCGGCGGTGGCCGTCCGACTCGTGGCTCGATGAGCGCGCGACCCGCAGGCCCCGCGCGATATCCGATTCGCGCCGTCTCCAAATTGACCGGGATCGCGATCGACACGCTGCGTGCCTGGGAGCGGCGCTACGGCGCGGTCACGCCGATACGCGACGAACGCGGCCGGATGTATACGGACGCCGACGTCGCGCGCCTGCGGCTCCTCGGCGGCGCCGTCGAGTCCGGACACAGCATCGGGCGGCTGGCGGGTCTCAGCAACGATGAACTGCGCGATCTCTGTGGCACGACCGCTGACACCGTCGCCGAGTCAACGGCCGTTCCCGGGCGGATGCGGCTCGATACGACCGCGCTCATCACGGCGCTGCGCGAGTACGACGCGGTCGGTCTCGATCAAGAGCTCTCGCGGCTCGCTGCGACGCTGCGGCCGCTCGACCTCCTGCAGGGCGTGCTGATGCCGGTGCTGACGCTGGTGGGCGACGACTGGCACCAGGGCCGGACGCGCATCGCGCACGAGCACCTGATGTCTTCCACGATGCGGAACCTCCTCGGCGCGTTCCTCCGGCTCTACGCGCGCCGTGACGCTCCGGTCCGCTTGTTGTTTGCGACGCCGTCTGGCGAGCGCCACGAAATCGCAACACTGGGCGCGGCCATGCTGGCGGCCAGCGCGGGGCTGGGCGTCTCGTACCTCGGCGCCGATCTGCCCGCGCGCGAAATCGTCGACAGCCTCGAGCCCGCAGGCGCCCAGGTGCTGGTGCTCGGTCTGACCACGGCCGGGGCCGACAAGGCTCGCGATCGGGAGCTGAAGACGATCGTCCGCGATCTGCCGGACGGCGTGGAGTTATGGGCCGGGGGCCGTGGCGCCGAGCGCCACGCGTCGATCATCCGCCCGCGCGGGTTGATCCTGGTGAACTACACCGCCTTTCAGCAGGAGCTCGTCCGAATCGGCGGACGCGAGTTGTAATATGCACGTCCCGAGTGACCTTCGGCACGCCCGCACGAACGCGAGTTCCGTGGCCCCGTGTGACGGCCGTTTGACCATGGGCGATCGCGGCCCCGCCACTCGACGAGGCGATCGGTGATGCCGCCCGTCATGCGCACAGAAGGAACCATTCTCGTCACCGGTGCGACCGGCTACATCGGCGGACGGCTGGTGCGTGTCCTCGAATCGGCAGGCGTTCGCCTTCGCTGTCTGGCGCGGCACCCGGGCGCGCTCGCTTCGCGCGTCTCGCCGGGCACCGAGATTGTCGCCGGAGATCTGCTCGACCCTGCGTCACTCGATCGCGCGCTGGTCGGCATCGACGTCGCCTATTACCTGGTGCACTCGATGGGCGCCCACGGCGACTACCGCGAAACGGATCGCATCGCCGCACGCCATTTCGGCGAAGCCGCGCGGCGCGCCGGCGTCCGGCGGATCGTGTACCTCGGCGGCCTCGCAACGGGCGACGAGGCGTTCAGCACGCATCTCACGAGCCGGATCGAGACCGGCCAGGCGCTGCGCGAGAGTGGCGTTCCGGTCGTCGAATTTCGCGCGTCGGTCGTCATCGGCTCCGGGAGCCTGTCGTTCGAGCTGATACGTGCGCTCGTCGAGCGATTGCCGGTGATGATCTGCCCGCGATGGGTCTCGACATTGGCGCAGCCGATCGGCATCGATGACGTGCTCGCGTACCTCGCCGCTGCACTGCAGTTGCCGGGCGACGAGAGCCGAACGTTCGAGATCGGCGGGGCCGATCAAGCGAGCTACGGCGACGTGATGCGCGAGTACGCGAGGCAGCGCGGATTGAAGCGCGTCACGATCTCGGTGCCGTTGCTGACGCCTCGTCTGTCGAGTCTGTGGCTTGGTCTCGTCACGCCCGTGTACGCGCGTGTCGGCCGCGAACTGATCGAGGGACTCAAGAACCGGTCGGTCGTCACCGATCCCTCGGCGCTCACCGTGTTCCCGATCAGACCGATCGGCCTGCGCGATGCGATCGGTCGGGCGATTCGGTACGAGGATCGCGCCTTCGCGCTGACGCGGTGGTCCGATGCGCGGTCCTCGGGAGGATCCACGTCGTTAGCGGCCGACGCGCGATTCCGTGGCAAGTTGATCGACCGCCGAGAGATTCATGTGCCAGTCGACGCGGCCAGCGCGTTCGCGCCGATCGCGAGCATCGGGGGCGACCGAGGCTGGTATTTCGGCACCTGGCTGTGGCGGATCCGCGGCGTCCTCGACCTCCTGATGGGAGGCGTGGGGATGCGCCGCGGACGGCGAGACCCTGACGCGCCGGCTGTCGGCGACACGCTCGACTTCTGGCGGGTGGAGGCGTACGAACCGAACCGGCGGTTGAGGCTGGCGGCGGAAATGAAGGTTCCGGGCCGCGCCTGGCTCGAGTTCGAGGTGGTGCCAGACGCCGGGGGCGCGCTCGTCTACCAGACCGCTGTCTTCGAGCCGACAGGTTTGTCAGGACTGCTCTACTGGTACGCGCTCCTCCCGGTGCACGCCGCGATCTTCGGCGGGTTGCTGCGTCAAATCGGACAGCGGGCCCGCGGCGTCGCACGTGAGCGCTGACACCGTGTCATGCCGCACGGCCACGCGATCATGATCGGCACGATCGCGGCGCTTGCAGGTCTGAGCGGGATCCTCGCCGCTTTGACCCTGGTGTGGATTCTCAGCCTGAAGCTGCGGGATGCCAGTATCGCGGACATCTGCTGGGGCCCTGGCTTCGCACTGCTGGCGTGGGTGTACTGCGTGCTGTCGCCGACTGTGACACCGCGGTCCTGGCTGGTGGCGGCCCTGGTCACGCTGTGGAGTGCGCGTCTCTCCGTGTACATCTTCCGCCGCAATCATGGGAAGGGTGAAGACCGACGCTACCAGGCCATGCGCGCCTCGCATGGCGCTGCATTCTGGTGGCGGAGCCTCTTCACGGTGTTCTGGCTTCAGGGCGCGATTTTGTGGTGGGTCGCACTTCCGCTCCTCGTCGCCGTGCGCGCCGCGCGCCCTGCCCGTCTCACCGTCGTGGACGGCATCGGAGCCGCGCTCTTCGCCATCGGGTTCGGCTTCGAGGTCGTGGCCGACTATCAACTCGCGCGGTTCAAGGCCGAGCCATCCAATCGCGATCACGTACTCGACCGTGGGCTGTGGCGCTACACCCGTCATCCCAACTACTTTGGAGACGCCACCCTGTGGTGGGGCCTGTTCGCCATTGCATGTGCCACGCCGGGCGGGTGGCTCACGATTCTGAGCCCGGTGCTCATGTCGTTCCTGCTGATGCGCGTGTCAGGGGTGACGCTGCTCGAGGCAGGATTGAAAGACTCGAAGCCCGGGTATCGCGAGTACATCACGCGGACTCCGGCATTCTTTCCCTGGTGTCCGCGCGTGCCGCGGTGACGTCAGGACTGGACCACCACGACGGCTGGAAGTGCCTGGCGCGGGAGATCCACGGTGAACACGCATCCGCGCCCGGGCAGGTTGCGCGCATAGATCCGGCCATCGTTCGCTTCGGCGCCCCAGCGGCTGAAGGCGAGGCCCAGGCCCATGCCAGTTCGATCGGCGCTGCGCTGCTCGAATGGGCGAAAAAGCTCGTTGACATCCCCACCGGGCAGTCCGCCGCACTCGTCCTGGACCTCGATGAGCACGCGCTCGGCGCTTGCGCCAACCCTGAGCGTGACGGTCGTCCCGGGCTGCGTGAACTTGAGGGCATTCTGCAGGAGGTTGCCGACAACGGCGGCGAGCACCTGTCGATCCCCCATAATCGCCAGGGCACCATCGACCGGCGGGGCGATCAGTGTGGCGCCGCGCGCATGCGCATCCAGTGTCGACGCCGCCGTGATTTCCTCGATGAACCCTGCCACGCGAAATTGCTCCCGGTTCTGAATACCTTGTGTGAGACGCACTTCCGCCAGCGAACGAGTCACGAGCGCGTGTGAGGCCCTGAGGGTGCGATGAAGCACCCGGCCGGTGCTTCCCCCGACGCCGACATTCCCGGTCCTCAGCACCTCGAACGCCATCAGCGCCGTGTGCACCAGGTTCCGCATTTCGTGGGCGAAGAACCCCAGCCGTTCGGTACCGCGCGCGGATTCGCCATCGATGCCAGACTGATTGCGCTCACGTCCGTACTCGGTCACCGCGCCCGCGATGGCATCGTCCAGACATCGGTTCAGCGTACGAAAGTCGTCGGTGCTGATCGGTGCGTCCAGTTCCACCGCGAGTTCGGTGATGGCCTGGCAGACATCGCCATAGTCGTGCACCACTTGCGACACGGTGAACCCTTGTCGCAGAAGGTCGTGTCCATGCTTGATCGCGCTCCTGCCGATCTCCGGGCTCGTGATTTCGCCGAGGCGGAGCGCGTCCCGCAGTTGATCCAGGAACACGGGAACACCGTGATCGATCTCCGCTTCGCTGGGTGGCGGTATCGACCTCAAGGCCACCTTGGCCCTGCACCGGCGGATGATCTCGTCCCGATTGACAGCAATGAATTCGTAGAGCAGAGGGCACGCTCGATTCGCCCTGATCGTACCGCCTGAGCTGAGCCCGCCGATGTGCGAAACAGCACACCGCTGAAAAGCGTGGAAAGCGCTCGACGCGGCGCAAATCTGGGTTGGAAGTCGGACGCACGCGTGTCGGAACCGCATAGAATGAGCGATCCCCTTCTCACTCCTAAAGGAAAACAAGGCGACCATGAAGTCACTCTATCCAGTGGTACTCGCGGGTCTGTTGGTTCTGCACGCGGGCTCGGCGGCGGCGCAGTCCGAAGACATGAAGGCGATGGCGCAGCAGTTCGGCCAGTCCGCGAAGCAGAACGCCACGGCGCTGCGGATGTACGCGTGGCAGATGCGCGTTGAGATCACCCTCAAGGGAGACCCAAAGCCGGCCAAGCTGTTCGCGATGCGTTTCGACCCGGAAGGCGTGGTACAGAAGACCGCGCTAAACGCGGCACCCGCCGCGCCGCCGACCCGCGGGCTCAAGGGCCGGATCAAGGAGAAGAAGGTCGCCGAATTCAAGGAATGGGCTGGCGACCTCGTTGATCTGTGCAAAGGCTATCTCGTCCCGTCTCCGGCCTTGCTCCAGGCGTTCTTCGCGAAGGTGCTCACCACGCCGGCCCCAGGCGGCTTCGTGCAGCTCTACGCCGAAGGCGTGATTTCCCCAGGCGACAAGCTGGTGTACGAGGTCGATCCCAAGACGCAGGCCATCAATCGCGTGCTGTTCCACGCCGCGCTCGACGGCGACCCGATTGACGGCACTGTCGAGTTCGCGAATGTGCCCGGCGGCGGGCCCAGTTACGCAGCGCGAACGACCGTCGCCGCGCCGGCCAAGAAGCTGACGGCGAAGATCGAGAACTTTTCCTACGTGAGGCAATAGTCACATGCGCGCGATCCATACGATCCGCCATCGAACGTTCGCTGCGATCGCTGTGGTCACGGCGCGCCCAGCCGGCTCGCATCAGCGGGGCCGCGAGTCAGCGCACACGCAAAAGGACGGTGTCATGCCCGTGAGGCAACTACTCGTGATTGGGGCCGTGTTGTTATCCGCCGCCTGCGGAGGGCCACAGCCCCCACCGGCCAAGCCTGCCGCGGAGCCGGCGGCCGCCGTGCAACTTGGCGGTCCGCCGACCGGCGCCGGGACATCTACCGCCGACAGCGGCGAGATTCAGCCGGCCGATCCCGCCAAATTTCACAAGGAGCCTGGCTATTCGCCGTACGCCGGCAGGAATTACCCCGAGCGCCCGTACTTCGGCGACGAGCACGTCCACACCGCGTGGTCGGTAGATGCCGGCGGCAGCGGCGCAACGCTCGGACCCGAGGAGGCGACGCGCTTTGCACGAGGCGAGCAAGTCACCTCGACGAGCGGCCAGCCGGTGAGGCTCGGACAGCCGCTCGACTGGGTCGCCATCACGGATCACTCCGACATGATGGGGATGATCACCGAGATCAAAAGCGGCAATCCCGAGATGATGGCCGACCCGACGATCAAGAGATGGCGCGAGATGTTCAACGGCGGTCCTGTCGAGGCGAAGAAGGCCGTGATGGAACTGGTCGCCGCGCAGGCGAACAAGAAGCTGCCGCCGATCGCGTCCGATCCGCGGTTTGCCAAGAGCGTCTGGGCGAAGACCACCGCGATCGC
>JBKPMA010000505.1:0-8515 GCA_046731935.1 Acidobacteriota bacterium | reverse complement strand
CGTCCACGGCGACATCTGGTCCGGCATCGTCGTCGAAGTGCTGCTCTTGCTGGCCGGGTTCTTTGCCGCGGATCTCGTGCTCAAGTTCGCCGGTCCGCTCGTCGGCTTGCAGGGGCTCGCGGATCCAGCTGGCGTCCCGCTGCTGCTGCTGGCGGCTGGTGCCGTGTCGGTGCTGCTGCTACCCGCGATGCTGGCGCTGTCGAGAGGCCACGAACGCCGGGCGGATCGCTTTGCGCTCGACCTCACCTCGAACCCCGATGCGTTCACATCGGCGATGAAGCGGCTTGGCGCGCAGAACCTGGCGGAAGACGAACCGTCGGCGATCGTGCAGTGGCTCTTCTACAGCCATCCGCCGCTGTCGCAGCGTCTTGCCGCTGCCGCGGCGTGGGCACGCACGCGCCGCCCCGTCGCTGGATCCGTGCCGCTCGCCGACCCGCTCGATCGGGTGGGCAGCTGACGCGATTCGCGCCGCCACGGGTTAGGTCTTGCAGCTATCGGGGTTTGACGACCAGCTCGCCGCGCATCTTCTGGCAGCCTTCGTCCTGGCGCAGGTTGCAGTAGATCGGGAACGTGCCGGTCTGATCGGCGCGGAACTCGAAGGTGACCGTCTGCCCGCCGGAGACGCGCTTGGCGATGCGGTAGGCGTCGATCGTGAGGCTGTGGGCGATGTCTTCGCTGTGGAGCGTGATCTTCACGAGGTCGTCCTGATTGACCTCGATGCGCCCCGGCGTGAACGCGTATTTGCGCGCGCTCACTTCGACGTGGCGCTGGACGGCGGCCTGCTGCGCAGACACCTGCCACACTCCGGTCGCGGCCGCAGCCGCGAGCCCCACTGCCGTCACGCCCAGAAGGGACCGCACGCGGCGCTGGGTGAGTGTCACATCCGCCCTCCCTGTTTGGACGTGTCGTTCACCGTTTCGGCTCGGCAGGGCCGGCGCAGCAGCGCATGGTCCTGCCGAGTGCACGGAAATCGCGTCTTCAGTGGCGCCGCTGGTCGCCCTGGCCGGCAGGCTCGCCCGCGGCGGCCGCCTTTGTGGGATCCGCGGCCTCGTTGATCAGCGCCTTTTTGCTGAGCCTGATCTTGCCGGTGGGGTCGATGTTGATCACCTTCACCAGCACCTGTTCGCCTTCCTTCAACTCGTCGCGAACATCCTTGACCCGGTGGTTGGCGATCTCCGAGACGTGCAGGAGGCCGTCGGTGCCGGGCATGATCTCGACGAAGGCGCCGAAGTCAGTGATCCGCTGAACCTTGCCGAGGTATGTCTTGTTCAGCTCCGGAGTGGCCGTCAGCTCCTGGATCATGCCGATGGCTCGCTTGGCCGAACTCTCGTCGGCTGACGCCACGTTCACGCGTCCGTCGTCTTCGACATCGATCTTCACGCCGGTGCGCTCGATGATGCTGCGAATCATCTTGCCGCCCGGTCCGATGACGTCGCGGATCTTGTCGACGGGGATCTTGATGGTGATGATGCGGGGGGCGAACGTCGAGATGTGTCCGCGCGGCTCCTGGATGGTTTCGGCCATCTTGCCCAGGATGAAGAGCCGTCCCTCGCGCGCCTGGTGCAGCGCCTCGCGCATGATGGCCGGCGTGATCCCGGTCACCTTGATGTCCATCTGGAGCGCGGTGATGCCCTTGCTGGTGCCGGCGACCTTGAAGTCCATGTCGCCGTAGTGATCCTCGGCGCCCGCGATGTCGCTCAGAACGGCGTACTTACCGCTCGACTCGTCCATGATGAGGCCCATCGCGATACCGGCGACGGGAGACGTCAGCGGAACGCCCGCGTCCATCATCGCCATCGTGCCGCCGCAGACCGACGCCATCGACGAGGATCCGTTGGACTCGAGGATGTCCGAGACGATGCGGATCGTGTAGGGGAACTTCTCTTCGGCGGGAACCATCGGCGCGAGTGCACGTTCCGCCAGCGCGCCGTGCCCCACTTCGCGTCGTCCGGGGCCGCGCAGGAAGGCGACTTCCCCGACCGAGAATGGCGGGAAGTTGTAGTGGAGCATGAAGCGCTTCCAGCCTTCGCCGTCCACCGTCTCGATCTTCTGCTGATCCTCGGCCGTGCCGAGCGTCGCCGTGACGAGCGCCTGCGTTTCGCCGCGGGTGAACACGGCCGACCCGTGCACGCGTGGCAGTACGCCTACTTCCGTCCAGATGGCGCGTACTTCGTCGAACTTGCGGCCGTCGAGGCGGACGCGGTGTTCGAGCACTTCGTCGCGGAGCACTTTTTCTTTGAGCTCCTTGAAGATCGACTTTGCTTCGACCTTCCGCTGCACTTCGCCTTCCGGCAGCGATGCGATCAGGTCTTCGAGCACCTGGTCGACGCGATCGTAGTTCTCGAGTTTGCCGCGCAGGCGCATGGCCTCCGTGAGCGGCACCAGCGCCTTCTCTTCGACCTCGCGATAGAAGTCGTGCGCGATTTCCTTCTTGGCGACCTCGCGCTTCGTCCGTCCGACCGCCTTCGCGAGATCGTCGATCGTCGCCACGATTCGCTTGATGGCCGCGTGCGCGGCCTCGAGCGCAGCCACGACTTCTTCCTCGCTGACTTCCTTCGCGCCGGCCTCGACCATCACGATCGCGTCGGCGGAGCCTGCGACCACGAGGTCGAGGCGGCTCTGCTTCCGCTGTTCGTACGTCGGGTTGATGACGTAGCCGCCGTCCACGAGGCCGACGCGGACGCCGGCGATCGTTTTGTGGAAGGGAATCTCCGAGATGGCGAGCGCGGCCGACGCGCCGGTGATCGCGAGCACATCCGAGTCGTTCTCGGTGTCGGCCGAGAGCACCAGGGCGATGACCTGCGTCTCGTGGCGCCATCCGCTCGGAAACAGCGGACGGATCGGACGATCGATCACGCGGCTCGTGAGCACTTCCTTCTCGGACGGCTTGCCCTCGCGCTTGAAGAAGCCGCCAGGGATCCGGCCCGACGCGTACGTGTATTCCTTGTAGTCGACCGTGAGCGGAAGAAAGTCGATGCCTTCACGGGGGTTGGCCGCGTAGCAGGCCGTGACGAGCACGACGGTGTCGCCGAGCCGTACGACCACGGCACCGTCGGCCTGTTTGGCCAGCTTGCCGGTTTCAAACGAGAGTGTCTGGGAACCTAATGAGAGTTCTCGGGTGTGCATAGCCTTGCCTCAGGGAACGCGGGGCGGTCCGATGACCGGGAGCCGAGGGACTCCGCCGCGCGGGCGCAAAGCGCCCGGCCGGATTGATCGGACGGCGAGTCGGTCGGGAGTCGATTCCACGATGAGCAGGAGGCGCCGTGCGCGGCACGTCCTCACGCGCTCTTACTTGCGGATACCGAGGCGCTTGATCAGCTCCGCGTAGCGCTCCGAATCCTTCTGCTTCAGGTAATCGAGCAGCCGGCGGCGCTGGCCGACCAGTTTCAGCAGCCCTCGACGAGAGTGATGATCCTTGGCGTGGGCCTTGAAGTGCTCGGTGAGGTAATTGATACGCTCACTGAGGATGGCCACCTGGACTTCCGGGGAGCCGGTGTCGGCCTCGTGAGTCTTGTAGGAGCCGATGATTTCTGTCTTTCGATCCTTGGTCAGAGCCAAGCCTGTACCCTCCACGTACGGTCCAGACGAGAGGTCCCTCTCTCCAGGCCGCCGTACCACTACACGAACAGGAGATTCTACCCCACAACCACAGCCGGGTGCAAAGCGCCGGCACCCTCTGCCGTCGCACCGGTCCACGTCGCGACGGCCGTCAACGAACCATCCGGCGCGAGCAGGCGGATCCGGTTCCCCCGAGGTGCGGCCATGGGATCAGACAGCCCGACGAGCGGCAGATCCAGGCCGCGCCGCACCCGTGCGACGTCGTGTTCGGAGATCTGCACCGCCGGAAGATCCGGCAGGATGTCAGCCATGGGCACGACGGCCGCCAGCGCGCCGTCACGGTCGGTGAGGGCTCGTTCCAGCCCGATCGCCTGATCGAGCGTAAAGCGACCGCTCGCCAGCCTGCGGAGTCCCGCGAGGTGCGCGCCGCAGCCGAGGACGTCGCCGAGATCGTGCGCGAGACTGCGCACGTAGAATCCTGCGGAGCACGCGACATGCAATCTGGCGACATTGGCATCAAGTCGGATCAGATCGAGCGCGTGCACGGTGACGGAGACCGCCTCGAGTTCCAGCGCCCGATCGGCCCGCGCGAGGTCGTACGACCGTTTGCCTCCGACGCGCTTGGCGGAGTACGCCGGTGGCCGCTGGTCGAAGCTGCCACGAAATCGATCCAGCGCGCCGGCCAGACGATCCTCGGACGGCGGCGCATCGACCTCTGGTCCGAGCGGACGGCCGGCCGCATCGCCCGTATCGGTGGCCCACCCGAACCGAACGTCGGCCTCGTACACCTTCTGTGCGTCCGCCAGAAACTGCGCGAGCCGAGTCGCACGGCCCACGAGCAGCGGCAGGACACCAGTCGCCAGCGGATCGAGCGTGCCCGTGTGTCCGACCTTGCCGCCCGCGATCCGCCGGACCGCCGCCACGATATCGTGCGACGTCGGCCCCGCGGGCTTGTCGATGACGAGCGCGCCGTCGGCGAATGAGCGGCCGCGTGTTGATGCCGTCACGACCGCGTTACCGCGTCTGCGGGGCCGTCGTCAGCGCCATCGCCTCGGTGAGCCGCGCGACCAGCTGACGCCGGGCATCGGCGTAACTGGCCTCGACGGTACATCCGGACGCGTTCTTGTGACCGCCGCCGCCGAAAATCTTGGCCACGGCGCACACGTCGATGTCGCCCTTGGATCGGATACTGACCCGGAAGTGCGTGGCGTCGATCTCTTTGAAGAAGACGACGGCCTGAATCTCTTTTACCGTCAGCGGAAGGTTGATGAGGCCTTCCGTGTCGTCGTACGTGCCGCCCGACGCGGCCGTCATGGCGCGATCGACGCGCACCACGGCGAGACGCCCGTTGTCTTCGAGCTCGATCGTGCTCAGCACCGCGCCAAACAGCTTCAAGCGTCCCAGCGAGTTGCTGTCGAAGATGCTTCGCGCGACGCGCGGTGGTTCGACGCCCGCCTCCACAAGCTGACGGCAGATGTCGAACGTGCGGGGCGTGATGTGGGAGTAGTGGAACGATCCGGTGTCGGTCAGGATGCCGATATAGATGTGCGTCGCAATCTCTATCGAGAGCGGGACGCCCAGGGCCACTACGATGTCGAACACCATCTCGGCGCAGGCGGCTGCGCCCGCATCGAACCAGTTGATGGCGCCGTAACACGCGTTGCCCGGGTGATGGTCGATGTTGATCAGATAGTACTGATCCAACCCTTCCACTCCGGTGCGGGACAGGTCGCTGCACTCCATGATGAGCGCGGCGTCGAACGTCCCGGTGGCACGGTCGGCAATCGTGATCGACGGTACACCCGGGAAGGCCATCAGCGGCGGCGCCGCGGCATCCTTGTTGACGATCTCGACGTGCTTGCCGAGCGCGCGCAGGGCGTAGGCCATCGCGAGCTGCGACCCGATCGAATCGCCGTCGGGACGTGCGTGGGAGCTGATGAGAAACCGCTGGCGGCTCGCGATCGCGTCCCTGATTGCCGCGATCTCGGGAGCCTCAGTCGTCGTCTGCGTCGGATGAGCCGGGTTCTGAGTCATCGGATGGCGTTGCCGCTTCACTGGCGTGGATCTCGCGCAGGATCTCTTCGACCCGGGCCTGGTGCGCGATCGACTGGTCGAACACGAACTGGACCTCTGGTACGCGCCGCAGCCGCAGGCGCTGACCGAGCTGGTGGCGGAGAAACGGCGTCGCCCGCTCCAGCGCGCGCTCGGTCGCACGGCGCGCCGCCGGATCGCCGAGCGTCGTGTAGTACAGCCGCGCGAGCTGCAGATCGGGCGTGACCTGCACGCGCGTCAGCGTCACGAATCCAATACCCGGATCGCGCACCTCGCGCGCCAGCACCTCGCTCGCTTCGGCCTGGATCTGACCGGCGAGCCTGGATGTCCGCGGCACGCTCACGTCAGGAACTCCACTTCGCTGCGGCTGACGATGCCGGGCTCGACCGCGTCTATCGCGTCCACCACATTCCGCAGTTCTCGTTCGGCAAGCGCTTCACTGCCAGCAACGGTCACGACGCCAAGACCGGCGCGCTGCCACAGGTCCTGGTGCTCGAGTTCCGCAACGGCGACGTTGAAGGCCCGCAACCGATCCTTGACGCCGCGCAGCACCATCCGCTTGTCTTTCAGGGAACGCGCCCCGGCGATGTGCAGCTCGAGGGAAAGTAGCGCGACGACCACAATCAGGATAAACGGGAATTGACGATTGCAGAATGACGATTGACGATGGCCCTGCCGCGCTCCGGAGGTATCGACGACGGCAGAATGACGAGTGACGATTGGCCCTCGGTGCCCGGCATCCGATGCCATGCCATTGGGCGATTCGTCAGTCGTCAATCCGCATTCGTCAACGTATCAAATCAGGCGGTAGCCACCGCTACACGCTCCATCGCGAAGCACTCGATGACGTCTCCGACCTTGATGTCGTTGAACGTGGCGAAGCCGATGCCGCATTCGAGGCCCGACTTGACCTCCGACACGTCGTCTTTGAAGCGGCGGAGCGATCCGATCTTGCCTTCGTGAACGACCACGTTGTCGCGCAGCAGCCGCGCTTGCGCGTCGCCGGAGCGGATGATGCGGCCTTCCGTCACCATGCAGCCCGCGATCGTGCCGAACTTCGGCACCTTGAAGGTCTCGCGGACCTCCGCCGTTCCGAGCCGCGTCTCCTTGAACGTCGGATCCAGCAGGCCTTCCATCGCCTGCTTGATCTCGTCGGTCACCGTGTAGATGACCGAGTAGTTGCGGATGTCTACGCTCTCGCGCTCGGCGAGATCGGCGGCATTGCGATCGGGCCGCACGTTGAAGCCGATGATGATGGCTTCGGAGGCAGAGGCGAGCAGCACGTCGGACTCGTTGATGGCACCGACGCCCGACCGGATGATCTTGATCTTGACCTTGTCAGTGCTCAGCTGCGAGAGCGTATCGGCCAGCACTTCCGCCGAGCCCTGCACGTCGGCCTTGATGATGAGCACCAGGTCTTTGCTGCCTTCGGCCAGCTGCTGCTGCAGTGACTCGAGCGTCACACGGCCCGTCTTCGAGCCAAGGGCGCGCGCCTTGGCCTGTTCCTGACGGAACAGCGCGATCTGACGCGCTTTCGCCGCGTCGGCGAGCGCCTGGAACGCGTCGCCGGGGGACGGCAGCCCGCCCAGCCCCAGCACTTCGACCGGTGTCGACGGCGGCGCCGACTTCGTCGAGCGGCCGCGATCGTCGATGAGCGCCCGCACCTTGCCGACGATCGTGCCGGCGATGAACGTGTCGCCCACGTGCAGCGTGCCGTCCTGTACGAGGATGGTCGCCACTGGACCCCTGCCGCGATCCAGCTTCGCTTCGAGGACCGTTCCCGACGCGTTGCGCTTGGGATTCGCCTTCAGCTCCCCGATGTCCGTGACGAGCAGAATCATTTCGAGCAGCAGATCGAGGTTCTGCCGCTTCTTCGCAGAGACATCGACCATGACCGTCGTGCCGCCCCAGGCTTCAGGCACGAGGCCGAGCTCGGCGAGCTCACGCTTCACGTTGTCAGGGTTCGCGCCCGCTTTGTCGATCTTGTTGACCGCCACGATGATGGGCACGTTGGCGGCCTTGGCGTGATCGATTGCTTCCCGCGTCTGCGGCATCACGCCATCGTCTGCCGCCACCACCAGGACGACGACGTCGGTCACCTTGGCGCCGCGAGCGCGCATCATGGTGAACGCGGCGTGGCCCGGCGTGTCGAGGAAGACGACACTGCGTCCGTCGGCGAGCTTTACGTTGTACGCGCCGATGTGCTGCGTGATCCCACCGGCTTCGCGCTCGGCCACGCGCGTTTCGCGGATTGCATCGAGCAGCGTCGTCTTGCCGTGGTCGACGTGACCCATGACGGTGACGACCGGCGCGCGCATCACGCGGTCTTCGGCCTTGTAGTCTTCGGACTCGACCTGGAGCAGCTCCTGCTCGAAGGTCCGCATTTCGACCTCGGCACCGAACTCGCGCGCGACCATGCTTGCGGTCTCGCTGTCGAGCGTGCTGTTGATGGTCATCATCATGCGCTTCATCAACAGCTTGGCCAGGACGTCCTTGACCCGCACGTCGAGCTTGTCGGCGAGATCCTTCACCGTCATGCCCTCGGCGAGTGAGATCGTGCGCGTGACGGGCGGCGGAGCGGCCGGTCCGGCGGCCATGGCCGGGCGCACAGGCGCTTCGCGGCGGCCACCGCTGTGACGCGGACCGCTCGGCCGCTGAGCGAATGGCGGTCTCGATCCTGGCAGGGACGGACGCGGAGGCAACGTCGATCCAGGACGCGGTGGCATTCCCGGGGCCGGACGCGCACCCATCGGCCCACCGGGCCGTGCACCCAGGCCGGGCGGAGCGGGACGGATCGGATGCGACGGCAATGGCCGTGGACCGCCGGGAACCTGGCTTGAATAGTTCGGACGCGGGGCGTCGGGCCGCAGACCGGCTTGCCGCGCAGCCGCCGTCGGAGCCGTCG
>JBKPMA010000504.1:0-3148 GCA_046731935.1 Acidobacteriota bacterium | reverse complement strand
GACTGGCGGCAGGAGACCCTCGTTCGCCACCGCGCCAGACGTGCCCGCGCCTGAGTAGCTCGCTGAGACCACACGGCGGGGCCGACCCGCCACCGTTACGGTGAAATCTCCCGCACCCAGATCGGCGACGGGACGCCCCTGCGCGTCCGCCACGCTCACCTCGATCGTGACGGCTTCGACGCCGGCCTTGAACGGCGGCTGTTCGGGTGCCTGCGCGATCATCGCGCGAGGAGACAGCGACGGCGCGCTCGCCGCGAGGAACAGCACCACCGCGAGACGTCGAGAGCGAGACCAACTGCGTGCGCTCATCGTTGCTCCTGCGGCTGACGCGTGCGGGGAGACCGATAGCCCTCGCGCGCCCGGACCTTGTATTTCGGGTTCTTGACCTGCACTTTGATCGCGTGCCAGCTGCCGTCGCGCCGCATTGACGCTGGCATGTACGACAGCATGTATTGATTGGCAAGCTCGTCCACGACTTCGGCGAACACGCGATCGAGCTCGGCAGTCGTCTGCGCGAAGAACGCGCGCCCTCCACTCGCGCGCGCGTAGCTGGTGAGCCGCTGCCGCAGCTCCGACACATTGGCGCCACGGCCGAAGGCCACCGTGAACAGCATCGCCTCGGTCGCCTGCACCCGCGCGAGCGCGGCTTCACGCCCGGACAGGCTGTCGTGATCGTCGCCGTCCGAAAAGATAATCACACCCTTGCGGCCGCGGCGCGCCTTGATCATCTCGAGGGCCCGGATCGTCGCGTCGTACAGTGCGGTGCCGCCCCAAGGCGCCAGAAGATCCACGGCGTCTTCACGGGCCTGCTGGTCGGTCTCGCGCTCGGCGACGATGAACGTGGTTTCGTTGAACCCGATCAACGTCGCGGCATCGCCGGGACGCAGCTTGGACAGCAGCTGCTTCACCGCTCGTTTCACGTCGTCGAGCGTTGGGGCCATGCTGCCGCTGATGTCGATGGCGACGACGAGGTCGAGCGGCATGTCCTCACTGGCCACGGTGGCAATCGGCTGCGCAACACCGTCTTCGGCGATCGTGAAGTCTGCCTTCTTCAGCCCTTTGACGAACGCGCCGCCGCTTGTCACCACGACAGGCACCTGGATGGCGTCGACGTCGACCCGTTCCGCGTATCCCACATCCTTCGTGTGCAGGCTGGCGACCAGCCTCCGGCCGTCGGTGAGGTACGCGACGACCCGGATGTGATGGCTGCGCACCGCGCTTCCCGCATCCCAGTTGCATCCATAAGGCGGCTGCTGCGGCTCGCAGATCATCCGGCCGTCCGCGAAGAACGACACGCGCTCGACCGGGACCGCAGGCGGGATCTCTGCCGACAGATGGGCGGCGCCGATGACGACCACGTCTTGGCTCGGCGACGTGATCGTGATCGCCGGCGTCTGCACCTGCGCGCGCACGACGGTCATCGCCGCGACCACCGCCGCCAGCAGGAACGTCCAGCGGTTCACGGAAGACTCGCGGACGCGCGAACCGGCACGAGGGGGCCGTCGGCCGTCAACAGGTCCAAGTACTGCTCCACGTCGTCGGCGGAGACACGATGGACGTAGTCGCTGATGCCTCGCAGGTCGTCTGGATAGCGGACGGCTGCGCGGTCTGCCAGGTCGGATGTTGCGGCGCGGAGCACGTGCGGTAGCAGCACCGCCGGCATGTGCAGCTCACTCAGAAATTCGGTCACTCGGAGATTGAGATCCGCGACGGCGCTCATGAGGATGCCTGCGCTCGGATGCCCGCGCCACAGGTACTGCGGCTGCGCCGACGGCATCCGAAGGCAGAGGCATCCGACCCGGGCGCGCGCCGAGGCTCCCCACGGATCGAATGTGGTCACGGGCGCCTCCTTCAACCCGAGCCTGAAAAGCTCCGAGCTCGTGAGCATGAACGCCAGCCGGCTGCGATCGTGTGCCGCCACCCACGGCAGCAGGGCGCGCCTGATACCGTCGAGCGGCACCGCGGCGGCGATACGGCCCGCGACCGTCTCGTCCATCGATCGGGCGAGGAGTGCGCGGCCGTCGCCGAGCGCACTGGCGATGAGATCGCGCGATTGATCGGTGAGCGCCGCCGCGACCATCAGGACCGGTACTTCCGACAATGCCTGCCGGTCCGCCGCTGTAATCGAGGGCGGCTGCGCAAGCGGCTTCCATGACACACGTTCGAGCGATCGCTGCGCGAGCGCGAGATCGAGATCGAGAAGAGCGCCTTCGAGATTCCAATTGCCGCTCAGTCCATTCGACTGTGCGGCACTCCGCCAGGCGACGGACGCGCGAGCGGAGTCGGCGCGATTCACACCGAAGTCGTGGCGCTCGGCGAGAAGGGCGCTCGTCACGGCGCTCCCCTCTGGTGTGCGCAGAGCGGCGGCATACGCCAGCTCGGTAAGTCCACGGGCCGTGAGTTCGTCACTCAGCACCGCGAGCGCCTCCGCGGCGGCGGCGATCGACGGTGGCGTCGCGTGCCTGGACGCTGAACGGACCGCGGCAAGCGCGTCGCGGTACGGCGCCGGACGATCGCGAGGATCGCCATCCCACCCACAGTCAGTCGCAATGCGGGTCACAGCATCGTTCGCGCGTTGCAGCGCGTTGCCGGATCCGACGCTCCCTGCGTGCGTGATTGCTTGGATCGCGGCTTCGACCGCCGACGCGGAGGCCAGAAACGACGGCGGCGCCTCGCCGCGCGTTTGCTCCATCCTCCGGGATTCCGCGCCCGACACGTCGATACGGTAACGCGTTCCCTCCCAATCGACCTCAGTCACCGGTGCGACCGGCCCTGCGAGGGTGCCGAGCAGCGCCGCTTCGACGTCGCCGCCCGGAGTAGCGCGGGCCAGCTGCGTATCAATCCACTCTGCCAGCTTGCCTGCGTACCGCCCCGCATCCGAGGTGGGCACCGATGCCAGGGATGTGACGAGCGCCGGAGCCTCGTGGCTCGACAGGCTACCCGCGGCCATGGCTCGGATGAGCAGCGTCAACGCGCCCTGGAACTGCGCAAGCGCACGTCTGCGGTCGCCCGTGTCGCGGATGGCGTCGAGCGACATGGCGCGCGCAATGGTCTGCCCGTAGACGCGCGAGTCGTGGAGGTCGAGACGCTCGAGCGCGCGGATCAACGCCGGAAAGCGATCCAGAGCGGCGACCGCGACCGCCACATC
>JBKPMA010000503.1:0-6804 GCA_046731935.1 Acidobacteriota bacterium | reverse complement strand
GAATGACGACTCGGTGATCGTCGAGAAACTGAGCATCCAACGCCTTGACCAACGTGCCGGATTCGCCGACTGCCCCGATCACGAACGTGCCAGATGGCTCACCCTCATCGTTCTCATCGATGCCGGTGATGAAGTGCTGCCCATCGGGCGTCACACGGAGGTCGATCGCATGATCGGGCGCCGGTCCGTTCGCGATCGGCGTCAGGATGGCCGTCTGCTCCACGAACGCGTCCATAGAGGCAATGAGCGGATCGCGGATGACCTGTCGCACGAACACGGGCGACCCGATCGCGACCGGGACGAGAGCGAGGATCCAGGCTGCCAGCGCCAGCTGCCGGCGCTTTGAATAGAAGCACCAGAGGGCTCCGCCGAGTGCTGCCGGCGCGACGATCGGCGCCGGATTCGTCACGACCAACCTGTGCAGCGTCAGCAGATTCGAGGCGACCAGCCCCGCCGCGAGCCACGTGATGGCGGCTGCCACGGCAAGCAGCGCAGGCAGCAACGCGGCGCGGCGCGGCAAATCGGCCGGGCGCCAGCGCCAGGCACCGGAAATCGCGACGGTGCCGAGCACGAGCGCCAGCGGCGCGATGACAAGGTGCGGATCGTGAATCCACCCGACACCCATCAGGCGCGCAACGGCGACAATCACAGTACCGAGGCCGGTCGCCAGGCAGGCGCCCGGAGAAGGCGTGAGGGCGGTCATCGCCCCGAGCGCGATCAGCGTCGGTGAGCGAGACGCAACCCCCGCCAGGGCGACGCCGACGCTGAGACCGACACTGACGACGTATGGGGTAGCATCGCCCGGTGTCGCGGGCGTGATGAGATGATCCACGCGATCCAGGGCGGCTTGCACATCCCGTATCGAATCCGGCCGCAAAGGCAGGGACCGGAGCGTGCCCTTGCTGCTCGTCATCGAGAGACGCATCGACCCCGCGGCGTCGGGAACGACTCGCAGCTCACGAATCTCCGCGTAGAGAAGCGCGGTTGCCGAAGTCGCGGCGGTGACCAAGGCTCCTGCCTGCGCCGGTGTGCCGTCAGCGACACCCGTCAAATAGCGCATGCGGTCGCATTCGAACACGACCCACGACGTGTGGTCTGCTCCCTGGAAGATCAGCGGCGCATCGATCGTGGCGGGCGGAGTGGACATGCCTCGAATGGCCGCGAGCCGGCGCGCCAGACTGGGATGCGTCGCGCGCTGTTCCATCGAGGCGGAAAACCGCCTCGGAATGCGCCCGAGCGCATGCACTTTGGTGAGCCCGCTGGCCAGTGCGTCAGCATCGCCGCACAGCTCGACCGCACGCCGATCGCTGGCGGTTTCGTGTTGCTGTCGCAGTCGCATCCGAGCTGTGAGCGTCACGAGGATGAGGAGCGGCCAGAGCAGCGTCAACGCGTGCATCCGGCCACGCGCGAGTTGCGGTAGTGCGAGCGTTGCCATCCCTATCAGGGGGATCGAACTGACCGACATCCAGAGAAGCCGCCGTCGCGTGTAGTGTTCCAGGTGCCCCATCTCGTGCGCGAGGATCGCCGTGATCTCGGACGGACGCAGCGCCTCGAGCAGCGCGTTGGAAAACATGACCGACGACTTCCGGATCGCGGGCAGTGCGACCGCGTTGGCAATCATCGATTCCGGCGGCCCCGCTCGCCAGAGAGAGGGCCGCGCGGCGGTGGATCCGTCGAGCACTTTCGCGAAGCCGGCCGCAAGCTCGGGGGAGATCGTGGCGGGATCGAGGCGCCGCGCGCCGACGGACCACCGGAGCAGCACGCCGTATTGGTAGTACCAAAGCAGAAGCAGCAGGGCGGCGGCGGGACCCGCCCATGTCACGTCCGGCGGCACGATCGACGGTGCCGCGCAGAGGGCGATCCAGAAGCCCCAGAATCCCACGGTCAATCGAGCCCACCAGAGCAGATAGCTGCCGAGCGACCACGATTCGCCGAAGACTGCTCGTCGTGTCGGGAAGCCACCAATGATTGACCCGAGGATCAGTACCGCCGTGACCACCGCGAAGGCTGGTCGATCCAGCGCGACGGCCGTGCCTCCGACGATTCCGGCCGCGAGAAACGACACGTACGTGGTGCGCGTCCGCAGGGCCCACCACCGCTCTGCCAGCGCGGGATCGTCGACCGAGCCGCGCAGCGACCGGCCGCTCCACCAACGGTAGGCACCGGGCACGAGAGCGACGCTGAGGCTGAGCGCGTGAAGCAGCATCCTCGTGAAATATCGGAACGACCGGGGACGCCCTTGACGGTTCGCTGCCGTGCCAGCGTAGACAATCGGATGCAACCGTAGGTACGCGCGATCCGCAAAGCTCGGCCAGCCACCGGCTCATCAATCCTGCGGAAGCACTACAAGCACAGCCACTCAAAACACATGACCTGCGAATGACAGCGGCAGTAGACTGCGCTCGCCATGGCCAACGAAGACGATGTGCTTCCTCCAGCGATCGAGATTCCGTGGCGGCTCGCGTCGACCACACTGCCGTTCAACAACACCGGGCCAGATCAGACAGCGATCTCGCTCTTCACCTTTCAGCCTGACGATGAGGATCTGACCGCGACGTTTCCGGACGAGCGGCTGGTGTTCATCAAAGTCACCACGTCAATTGCGCCCGGGGCATTGCCGGCGAGTCTTCCGGGCGGCGCGCTCGGCGAAGGCATTCCCGTCTATCACACGCTGCTCGATCTGTCGGTGCGCTTGAAATCAGGCGAGACCGGGACGATTCGTCCGTACTTCCACGCCGCCGCGCCGCTCAAGCGCCGAATGATTCAAAGCGGTGTGGTCGGTCACGAAATCTACGAAGGCGAAGCGTCCGGACAGTTCATGGGCAAGAGCGGCAGCGAGATGCACGAAGCGCTCAACAGCGAATCGCGCACGACGTCGCTCAGCGCGAGCCTCGGCGTCGGCGTGGGCATCGGCCCTGTCAGCATCGGCGCGAGCGGCTCTGTCCGCACCACCAGCACGGATGTGACGAGCAACCGTGCGGTGACACAGAACATCGACACGACCACGCGGCAGGCGTCAGACGAACGGCGCGAGCTCGTGAGTCATTCGACCAAGGTCGAAAACATCCTCACGCTGCTGAACGCCAAGTATGTCGGCACGCCGTTCCTGAGTTTTTCGATCAACCCGAGGCCGCTGAACCTGCTGTCGCTGGATCCGGCCGATCCGAATCTCTGGTTCAGTCAGCTGCTCGCGCGGCGGTCGAGCGGCATCGAAGGCGTGCAGGAGTACACCGCGGTGATCGTGGTGCCGAAGGGCAAGGACTTCTGTATCAAGGCACGACTGCGACGCGTGTGTCTCTTCGATACGCCACCCGGCCCGCTGACATTCGACGAGCGTTACAACAACAGCACGCCGCAACTGGCGCGGATGCTCGACTATGTCGAGCGGACGTTTCCGATCGGCACACCGCTCGACGACCTCGACGTCGAAGTGCTGCCCGCCCTTCCGCCGGATCAATTTCCGAGGCCCGTCATTCAGGTCTGGGAAGTGGCGAGCATGGGCGGATTTCTGACCGCGCTCATCTTCGCGGTGTCGCCACATCCGACCGGCGTGATCAATTCCGTCAGCACGGCGGACGTCGTCTACAAACATCCGCTCGAGATCTGGCTCGACGTCTTGCGGGACGAATACGAGCGAGACGTTGCGCGCTCGCCGCTCGAGCGCGGCCTCCTCCTGGCCGATACGCGCACGCTCGACACGTGCTTCGCATTCAGCGATGGTGCGCTCTCGGTGATCAACAGCAACGCGTCCGCCACGCCGCTGGCGCCGTTGGGGCTCAATCCCGTGGTGGTCGACATCGGCGGCGTGAAGAACGGTGCTCTCGATCCGAACCGCGACGTACGGGCGCAGGGCATCGAGGTCGTCACGAGATGGAAGGCCCTCGAACAACAACTGGGCACGCTCCTGGACAACCAGCGGACGTTCCCGCCCCCGAGGCCGGACGATCCGCGATTGGGGAATGTGCTCATCGACGGGTGGTCAAAACTGGCGGCCAACGATCCGGAGAACCTCGATATCGACGCGGCCGCCGCCGCGCTGGGATTGAGCGCCGACCACAAGCGGCAGCTGAAGGCCGCGGGTGCGACGGATCTGCGTTCGATCGCGCAGGCGCTGCAGTCGGCGGCGACCATCGAGGCCTACAACACCGGGGTGCAGCTGCGGAAGAAGGAGAAAACCGCGAAGTCGCTGGCGACACCGGTGGCGTTCAGCTTGTCGGCGGCGCAGGCTGACGACATCCGGGATGCTGTCGCTAAAGCCGTCGCGAAAAGCCTCCAGGGCGCACGCTGACGTGCCTCCCCGAAAACGACTGAACCGGCTGAAGCTGGGGCCGATCGTCGGGCACACCGACGACAGCTCGGCGAAGGTGTGGATTCAGGTGTTCGACGATCCGCTGGACTACACGCTCCGCGTGGCAGGCGCCGGCGTCTTCGACGTCAGCCCGACAGAGACGGCAGGGCTGGAGTTCCACACCGGTATCGCGCGGGCGACCGGACTGCGAGCCGACTGGCAATACACGTATTCCATCCTGCGCAAGGGCCGCCGCGTCGTCGGCGGCAAAGGCTCGTTCCGCACGATGCCAGACCCGACCTCGATGGCGCCCATTGTCTTCTGTGCCGTCTCGTGCAGCACACTCGCGACCGACGGCGTCTGGCCTCAGATGGCGAAGTTCATCAAACAGGCGAAGCCGTCGTTCCTGTTGATGATGGGCGATCAGGTGTACATCGACGAAGACGATCCGAACATTTTCGCGCTCCACTACGATTCGGATCCCCCCACCCGCCGGCGCGCGCTCGCCGAAAAGTATCGATTGAGCTGGAGCCGGAAGGTCATCCAGCAGGTCTTCGCCAACATTCCGACCTACATGGTGTGGGACGATCACGAAATCCGCGACGGGTTCGGCTCGCTCGCCTGCGACAGTCCCACCCTCGCGCTGCGCTTTCCGCGCGGCCAGAAGATGTTCGCGCGCTCGGACGCGTATTTTCAGGATTGCCGCGACGTCTACTGGCACTTCCAGGGATGCCACAATCCGCTCAAGGGCGAGACCGCCGAACCATCGCTGCCGAATTACATCGTCGATCCACCCAACGGCGGACCCCGGCGTGCCATGCCGTTCGTGTTCCGCTGCGGGCGCGTGCTCGTCCTCGTCCTCGAAAGCCGGACCGAGCGCGACGTGTTCCGCGAGCAGTTGCCGATCCTCGGTGCGGAGCAGTGGGCGTTCATAGAAAAGGTGTTCGCCAATCTGCCGCCGGACGTGGAGACGCTGGCCGTGATGACGCCGACACCGATCGCGTCTATCGATCCGCGTGGCCAGGTGATGAAGCTGATGGGGGATCGCACGGACGATATCGAGGCCTTCAAGCGCGGCGACGAGAAGGCGGTGCTGGATCCGCACTCGTCCGAGGATTTCACCGACTTGTTGCTTGCCATTGCGGGGCACGAACTGACGGTGCTGACTGGCACGCCACAGAATCTCGGCGCGTTCAAGGTCTCGAACCTGGACGAAGCGCGCGATCAGTGGTCACACAAATTCGCCCAGCCCGAGCAGCGTGAACTCTTGAAAAAAGCCGCCAAGGCTCGATTCGTCAATCGCGGCGGCAACAACGGCCGCGAACTGATCTTCCTCTCAGGCGACATCCACGTCGGATCGATCTTCGACATCTCGATGTTCAACCCCAGATACAACATCGTGTCTCTGACGTCTTCGGGCATCAGCGCCAAGCAGCATGTGAAGGCGGATCTGTTCGTCGGCACATTCGTGGACGAAGACTTCACAGTGGACGCGGGCGTGCGTTCGGTCCTGCGCGAGGTGGTGCCCGACTTCAACTTCGGGATCGTGCAGGTCCTGCAGACGGGCTCGGGGGCCGAAATCAACGCGCTGCTCGCGCACGAGGGAAATTCCTTCGCGGCCGGCTTCGACATCTCGAAACTGATCTGACGCAGCACAGGCTCGCACGCAGTTCGGAGGGTCCAGACATGCCGACCACGTCACGGCTGGAACGGGTGCGCGACCTCGACTGGCTGGCGCTGTTCATTGCCTCATGGGTCGTGCCGTTCATCCTGGACGACTTCCACCGGCTGACGTACTTCACGAGTCTTGCGTTCTGGTTGGTGCCGACGCTCCTCCTCCTGCCGCGGTTCCTGGCGTATACCGACCCCGGCGGCCGCCGCCGATCCGCGATGCTGATCACCACAGGTGCGATCATCGCGATGGGCGTGCTGCTCGATGTCGTGTTCGGCCACGTCATCCTGCAGTTCGATGAGTCGTCCGCGGCCTACCTGGCGGTGATTACGGTGCCGGCGCTCGGCGCGCGCGTGCCGGTGGAGGAGTTCCTGTTCTACGCGATGGCGCCGATCGCGACGCTGCTGCTGTACGGGTGGGCCAGCGAATACTGGATGGCCCGCTACACGCCCCGGTTCGTGCCGCGCGCTGGGAGCGTGCACGAGCGCATCATCCAGATCTCACCGGCCGCGCTGCTGGTCGGCGTCATCCTCATGCTCGCGGGACTGGCGATTTACCAGCGGAACCCGGCGCGGGATGCGATGGTCCCCGGCTACTTCACGTTCCTGATCGCGCTCGCTTTCGTGCCGGCCGTGTTCCTGTTCTCGGTGCTGCGTACGTACGTGAACTGGCGCGCGTTCGGCGTGACGGCGCTGTACCTGCTGGTCACCTCGATGGCGTGGGAAACGACGCTGGCGGTCCCGAGGCACTGGTGGGGCTACAAGCCGTCCGGGATGCTGGGAATATGGGTTCAGGCGTGGACTGCCGATCCGGCCTGGCCATTCCCGCTCGAAGCGGTGCTGGT
>JBKPMA010000502.1:0-4747 GCA_046731935.1 Acidobacteriota bacterium | reverse complement strand
CCTGTGCTCTCGTGTGCGCTGCATGTTTTTGCCTCGGAGTTCGACGCGAAACGTGGGGCCATCGATAGCGCTAGGCGCCATCTTAGTGTGGCGAAATCTCTCCTCGATGGACTCGAAAACTATTGGCTCAGCGGAATCGCGACGGTGGCTGACTTCTGCGTTGCGTACCTGTCATGTGAACTCGATCGCGCACAACATCTCGCCAAGGAATCGCTGAAAGAGGTTTCAGCAACTGGGCACGCGTGGGTGCGATTGGCAGCGTTAACCAACCTCGGACATTTGTCGCTCCAGCGTAACGAACTGCCAAGAGCTGAAAAATTCCTAAGTCAAGCCTGGACGTCATCCGCACATTCACCGCGGATGCAGGATTCCATTCTCGAAGGGTTTGCCCGCCTTCGACTGCAGACTGGTGAACTCTCTAAGTGCGAGGAGTTACTGTCCCAACTAGATGCACGTCCAACTGGTGAATTGTCATACCCGAGGGTGTGGAGCTTCCAAACCAAATGTCTCTGCCTGATGCGCCAGCGCCGATGGGTGGAGGCCGCAAGGGCAGCCGAAGAAGGGATTCACATTGGGCGAACGTCACACGATTTGGTTCTCCATTCCACTTTCCTCCTCCTCCGCGCCGAAGCACGCGCCGTCCTCGGCGACCTCGCCGGCGCAGGCACCGACATCCTCGACGCCACCGATCCCCACGACGAGATGCCGCTCGACATGCTCGCCGAGGTCCATCGCGTCATCGGCCGCACGCTCGCCCGCGAAGGCGATCGCCGCGGCGCCGCTGTCGCCTACCGCCGGAGCGCGCGCATCCTGCATGCGATGGGCCACCTCCGCGGCCAGCACGACGTCGAGGCCGAAGCGAAGGAGGATCAGGCATCAACGACACCAGATGCCGCTCCCGCCGAGATCCGCCCCGACCTCCTGCTCGGTCGCGCCATGGCCGCGCTCGATCAGTCGGCGCGTCCCGACCTGCTCGGCGCGGAGCTGCTCGCACTCGCGCGCGAGACAGGCTGCACGTCGGCCGCGCTCGTCAGTCGCTCGGCCACCGACCTCGCTGTCAACGGCGTCACAGGCTGGACCGAGGCAGATGCCATCGCCGCCGCGGCAGCCGCCTCCACCGCTCCCGGCAGGTCCGCTCCAATCCCACTAGGCCGCTGGCGCGATCGCGACTGGATGCTCATCGCCGACGTCGCGCCGACCGTAGGCGCGCAGACGACGTGGATGGCCATCCGCACGCTCGCGCGAGCCGGCGCCGTGCTGGCGAACACGCGCCGGGACGCCCGCGAGAGCAAGGCGCTGTGGCCCATCGAGAATCCCGACACCCCATCCCCGGGCATCTTCATCAGCGAACAGATGACCGAGCTGGTGCGCGTGGCAAAAAAGGTTGCCGCGGTGAATGTCCCTGTGCTCATCACAGGAGAAACCGGCGTCGGCAAGGAAGTCTTCGCGCACATCGTCCACGACGCGTCAGGACGCGCCGGCAAGCCGTTCGTGCCCTACAACTGCGCGACGGTGCCACGCGATCTTCTGGAGAGTCAGTTGTTCGGCCACCGCCGTGGCGCCTTCACCGGTGCCGATCACGCGTCGCCGGGCGTCATCCGCACGGCGGCCGGCGGGACGCTCTTCCTCGACGAAATCGGAGAACTGCCGCTGGATCTCCAGGCCAAGCTGCTGCGCTTCATCGAAAACGGCGAGATCCATCCGCTCGGCGAGCCTCAGCCCATCCGCGTCGACGTCCGCATCGTCGCAGCGACGAATCGGGACCTCGATCTGCAAATGCGGGAAGGCACCATCCGCAACGACCTTTTCTTCCGACTGAAAGGCGTGCAGCTGCAGATTCCGCCGTTGCGCGAACGCCGCGAAGAGATACCGCGGCTGGCCTGGCACTTCCTCGAGCGCTGCGCGCGCACGCACCAGAAAGGGCGTCTGCGCCTCGCCGACGACACCATGGAATATCTCGTGCTCTACGCGTGGCCCGGCAACGTACGCGAGCTGATCAACGAGATGCAGCGCATGGCGGCGCTGGCCGAGACCGATGCCGTGCTGATGCCGCAGCATCTGTCGACCGCCATCAGTGGCAGTCGGCGTACGCGTCCAGCCTCCGAGCTCGACCTGCTCCCGACGGAGGTCGTGGTCCGCGTCGATCAGCCGATCTCCGCGGCGACCGAGCATCTCGAACGCACGATGGTCCAGTACGCGATGACCCAGCATCGCGGCAACGTGGAGCAGGTGGCCCGGGCGCTCGGCCTCTCGCGCAAAGGGCTGTACCTGAAGCGCCGCCGGCTGGGACTCGACATCGCAGTCTGATCCCGTCATCACGCCCACTCACCGAGGAGGGCGCGACCCGCGTCGCGCACAACGGTGTACCATCGGTCCGGCCATATGGACCAGGACATCCGGATCTCGAGCTGGAGCGAGCTGCACGATCGCCTGTACGAATCGTCGTGGCGCGAGCCTCTGGGCCGGTTTCGATCGAACTTCGCGTTCCGCGGCGTATCGCAGGCCGACTACGATCTCAAGAGCAGCCTGGCACGAATGGGCAGCGTCGGCGATCTCGAACGCCACATGCTGCGCAACTTCCGGAAGTACGCGCAGACCAAAGCCGTTCCGCAAGACTCGGTCTGGAACTGGCTCGCTGTCGCCCAGCATCACGGTATGCCGACGCGCCTCCTCGATTGGACGTACTCCCCCTACGTCGCGCTGCATTTCGCCACCGAGCGCGTCGAGCTCTACGACCGCGATGCCGCGATCTGGTGTGTGGACTACGGCGTCACGAACCAGTACCTGCCCGACCGCCTGCAGCAGGTGCTGCGCGACGAAGGCTCGGACGTGTTCACGGCCGAGATGCTCGCCGGTGCGGCACCGACGCTCGCCGAGTTCGACGCGCTGTCGCGCGAGCCCTTCGTTGCCTTTCTCGAGCCGCCGTCGCTCGACGATCGGATCGTCAATCAGTTTGCGCTGTTCTCGCTGATGTCGAGCGCCCGTGCCGGGCTCGACACGTGGCTCGCCGCGCGCCCGCACGTCCTCCGCCGGCTGATCGTGCCGGCGGGCCTCAAGTGGGAAGTCCGCGACAAGCTCGATCAGGCGAATATCACGGAGCGCGTGCTGTATCCGGGCCTTGACGGACTGAGCCGCTGGCTGCGCCGCTACTACACGCCCAAGCCGAGCCCTCCGCCCGGCTAGAACGCCTCCCGTGGCCAAACGCCGACGTCCGCGTGGTCCGGGCGAGGTGACCCTCGCGCGCGCGCTCTCCAAGCTGGGTCTCGCGTCGCGCAGCGAGGCGATCACGCGCATCCTGCAGGGTGAAGTCGCGGTGAACGGTCGCGTAGTTCGCGATCCGGGGTGTCCGATCGTTCCGGAGCGCACCCACATCCGCGTCGCGGGATCCCTCGTCTCCGAAGTTCCATGGCGCACGATCGTTTTGCACAAGCCGAGAGGTACCGTCACGGCACGGAAAGATCCTGAGGGCCGTCCAACCATCTACGACGTACTACCGCCCGAGCTCGCGGGACTGGCGGCGGTCGGCCGCCTCGATCTCGCGACGGCCGGACTCCTGCTCCTGACGACCGATACGCAGCTGGCACACTGGTTGACGGAACCAGCCAATGGCGTGCCGCGCACGTACCTCGTGACAGTGCGGGGCCTGGTCACGCCCGAGACCGCCTCACTGCTGCAGCGAGGGATCGACACTCGCGGCGAACGGCTGTCGGCCGAAACCGTGGCAATCAGGAAAGCGTCGCGACGGGAGTCGCACGTGACGGTGGTGCTCAAGGAAGGCAGGAACCGCGAAGTCCGGCGGCTGTTCCTCTGCGCCGGTCACGAGGTCACCCGGCTGTCGCGCGTGGCGTTCGGTGGGATCGTCCTCGGCAGGCTGCCGGCCGGACGATGGCGGGATGTGTCTCGAGAGGAGATTCGCGAGGCATTTCCCGGCGCGCCTGTGCGCGGCGGGTAGCATCGCTCAGGGTCTCTGGGTCACCTCGGCCACCAGTGCCTTGAGGGCCTGCGGCAGCCGCACGACCTCGGCCTCGAGCGCGGCAAAGGCTGACACCGCTTCATTCACGTCGCCGCTGCGGCCGATGTTCTCGAGTCGCAGAGCCGCTTCCGTCGCGCGGCGCGCGGCCAGGGTGGCCACCGAGCCTTTCAGCCGATGTGCGGACCGCATGATCCGCGACGCGTCGGCGGCCGTCACTGCCTGCCGGATGTCGTCGGTCAACGCATCCACGTCGCTGAGGAAGAGATCCACGATCTCGCTCAGCAGCTCGGTGTCGCCATCGACGCGCTCGAGCGCTGCCTCCCGGTCGATGATCGGCTCTCCCGTAACACCGCCGCTGTGGCTCACTGCCATATCCCCCTCGCCATCTGTCGCACTCATACTCGTCTCCCCAAGGCCTTCGACGGCCTCGATCAGTGTGGCCGTGCTGACCGGCTTCGTGATGTACGCGTCCATCCCCGCTGCAAGGCAGCGGTCGCGGTCGCCTTCCATGGCATGTGCCGTCATCGCGATGATTGGAAGCCGGGCCGTGCCGCGCGCTTCGCTCGCCCGGATGGTGGCGGTCGCTTCGAATCCGTTCATGACGGGCATCTGCACGTCCATCAAAACGACATGCGGGCGCCAGCGTTCGAGGAGCGTGAGCGCCTCTCGTCCATTCGCGGCGACACGAACGCTATGTCCGCGCGCCACGAGCATCTTCTCCGCGACCCGTTGATTCACGGGATTGTCCTCGACCAGCAGGACCGACAGCGCCCG
>JBKPMA010000501.1:0-7339 GCA_046731935.1 Acidobacteriota bacterium | reverse complement strand
GCGGCAGGGCGCCGGACTCGATGAGCGCAATCGTTCCGGCCAGCGTGGCACCGCCTGCCGGCTCCGTGAAGATGCCTTCCGTTTCAGCCAGCCGCTGGATCGCGTTCAGGATCTGATCGTCCGAGACCTTCACGCCGGTACCGCCCGTCGCGCGGAGCGTCTGCAACACGTGATAGCCGTCGGCGGGATTCCCGATCGCAATCGATTTGGCGATCGTATTGGGTTTGACGGGCTCCGGGAAATCCGCGCCGGCCTCGAGCGCATTGATGACGGGCGACGAGCCCGCGGCCTGGACCGCATGGATCTTCGGGAGCGGACCAGTGACCCAGCCGAGTGTCTGCAGCTCCTCGAAGGCGCGGCCGATCCGGGGCAGCAGCGTTCCGCCCGCGACCGGCGAGACCACGTGTTGTGGAAAGCGCCAGCCCAGTTGTTCCGCGATTTCGAAGCCGTACGTCTTCGCGCCTTCCGCGTAATACGTGCGGAGGTTGATGTTCGCAAAGCCCCATCCGTACCGATCCGCCACCTGCGTGCAGAGCCGGTTGATGTCGTCGTAGTTGCCGGCGACGGCGACGACGTGTGGGCGGTAGATGGCGGATCCGAGTACCTTTGCGGGCTCGAGATTGTCGGGGATGAACACGTAGCAATCGAGACCGAGCCGTGCGGCGTGTGCCGCGACGCTGTTGGCCAGGTTGCCGGTCGATGCGCACGCGAAGACGTTGAATCCAAGCTCGACGGCCCGCGTGGCTGCCACGGAGACGACGCGGTCCTTGTACGAAAAGGTCGGATGGTTGACGGAGTCGTCCTTGATGTACAGCTCGGACACACCCAGCTGCTTGCCGAGGCGTTCCGCACGGACGAGTGGCGTGAAGCCGGAGTGAAAGCCCGTACGTGGCTCGCCCTCGATCGGGAGCAGCTCTCGATACCGCCAAAGGCTCTTGGCGCGCGTGCTGACCTCTGCCGGACTCACGGCCTCCCGGATGCTGTCGTAGTCGTAGGTGACTTCCAGCGGGCCCAGGCACTCGCTGCAGACGTACAGCGCGGTGGCGGGGTACGTCTCACCGCACATCCTGCACCGCAGTCCCGTGAAATGACTCATGCCTTGGCTCCTGGCTGGTGGGCGGACACGGTCCGCACCTGACACGGTACACCGAGCCGCTCGTAAATGCCCAACATCAGGCGTTCAATCTCATCGAAACCGCCGGTGGCGAACGCGACCACGGCAGGGCCCGACCCGCTGAGGCACACGCCAATGAGACGGGGATGATCGAGGGCGAGTGCGGTCTCGAGGCCGGGGATGATTGTCGCGCGCTGTGGCTGGTGCCAGCGGTCGCGCATGGCTTCCCGCAGCACCGCGTAGTCGCGCCGTTCGATCGCGTGCACGAAGAGCAGTGCGCGCTGCAGGTTGAAGACCGCGTCTTCGAGTGGATACGCGGCCGGCAGCACCTTGCGCGCCTCGGGCGTAGCCACTTCCACACGCGGCATGGCGACGACCGCGTTCACGTCGGCTGGCCACGGGATCGACCGCGCGATGACCCGTCCGCTGTCGGTGACGCAGCTCAGGGTGAGGCCCCCCAGAAGCGCCGCCGACACGTTGTCGGCGTGATGATCCAGCCGTGTGGCCACGGTCAGCAGGTCGTCGATGTCCGCGCGCCCGGTCAGCCGCTCGTAAAGGCGCAGACCGGCAACCGTCGCGGCCGCGCTGCTTCCGAGGCCGCCGCGCATCGGGATCTCACTCTTCACTTCGAGCGACAGCGACGGGAACGCCACCCGATCCCGCTCGGCCATCGATCGAAACCCGCGTTCGATGTAGTTGTCGCCGCTGAGCGGCGCGCCGCAGAGATCGAACGACAGTCCATTGCTTGCCGTCGGAGAGACCTCGCAGACCTTCACGCGCAGATACATCTGGAGCGCAACCGCGAGCGAATCGAACCCGGCGCCCAGATTCGCGGTGGACGCCGGAACGGCCAGCTCCCATCCAAGCAATCTCGCTCGCGCGTCTTCCGTGGAAACACTCTCGCGTGCACCAGCCGTCGTCGATCGCCCGGTCATGCGGGCGGACCTCCGAGGATGGGGAGATCGACGGGCGGCTGCACGTGAAAGTCGAGACGGCCGATGTCGGCGACGGCCGTCGAGAGCACGGCGGATGGACACCGCTCGACGGTGACGACGAAGGGCAGTTCGTCTTTGCTGTCGGCGGGCAGCTGCAGCACCGCGTCGATGTTGATGGCGTGCCGTTCCATCGCGCCGGCAATGGCCGCGATGATGCCGGGACGGTCGCGCACGATGAAGCGCAAGTAGTGCGGCGTGACGAATTCGCCCGTAATGGACCTGGGCACGCGTGCCGCATTCGACGACGCCATCGCAGGGACGACCTCGGTCAGCCGAGCATCCGCCACCGGAGCCGCGGCACGCTGCCGTGCGATCGCCGCCACGTCGGAGACCACGGCGACTGATGTGGGACCGCCCCCAGCGCCCGAGCCCGAGAAGATGGTCTCGCCGCCGTAGTGGCCGCGGAGCAGCACGATATTCTGACTGCCGGCCACGCGCGCCAGCGGCGAATCCGTCGCCACGAGCGCAGGCCGCACGGCGGCATGGAGGACGCCGTCCTCAGCCGCGTCCCACTCCGCCTGCGCGATCTGACGGATCGTGCATCCGAGCCGGCGGGCATGCAGGAAGTCCACGGCTTCGACGACGCGAATGGATCGCGTAGCGATGCGCGGCGGTCCGACATCCGCGCGAAGTGCCGTTCCGCAGAGAATCGCGAGCTTTGCCCGCGCGTCGAGCCCCTCGACATCGTCGGTGGGATCGGCCTCGGCGTAGCCAAGCGCCTGCGCCTGCGCCAGCGCATCCGCGAAGCTGGCGCCGTGGTCTTCCATGCTCGTCAGGATGAAATTGCAGGTGCCGTTCAGGATGCCCGACACGCGCCAGATGCGATCCGCCACGAGGCCATCGCGCAGAGCCGAGAGGATCGGAATGCCGCCGGCGACGGATCCTTCGAATCGCAGCTCGCCCCCGTGCCGCGCGGCCAGCGTCTGCAGTTCGCTGCCGTGGTGCGCGATCAGCTGCTTGTTCGCGGTGACGAACGACCGGCCGGATGTCAGCGTTCGGCGGGCCCAGGTACCGGCAGGCTCGAGTCCGCCGACCAGCTCGATCACGATCTCCACCGGGGCGGCGAAGACATCCTCGATGTCTTCAGTCCACTGCACGTCGGCCGGAATCCAGTCCGCCTTCTTTCGCGCGACGCGCCGGTTGAAGATGTGCGTCAGCTGGACGCCGGGCGGCGGGTGCGCGGTCAGAATCCGCGCGACCGACTGACCGACGGTTCCGAAGCCGACGAGCGCCACCCGGCAAAGGGACTGGGAGTGAGAGACAGAACGGTGCGGAGCCGTGGTCATGGAGAAGCGATCATTGTCCGTTCCGCTACCCGTACCCGTCAAGAAATTACCTTATGCTGATTACCGAAGCATAAGCGCCGGTTATCGTGTTTGACCGTCTGGCGGGCCTTCTCTATACTTGAGTCGTGCACCCGAAGGCCATCCGGATTACCGGCACCACGACCAGCACCATGCGAAAGCATGGCTGCGGCGGTGGCCTCCGTGCGCGCACGTCCTGACGAATAGAGTCACACGACACGCGCAACCCACCCGCCGGCAGCCAAACCTGCCGGCGGGTTTTTTTTTGGAGATGGTGATGGATCGCAAGATCGCAGTCGGCGTGCTCGGTGCCACCGGAATGGTGGGCCAGCAGTTCGTCGTCCAGCTGGCCAATCATCCCTGGTTCGAGCTCACCTGGCTCGGCGCGAGCGAGCGCTCGGCCGGGCAGCGGTACGGCGACGCGGCCCCGTGGCGTCTGCCTACGCCGCCACCCCAGGCGATTGCCGACATGCGCGTCGAGAACGCCCGTCCAGGAAACGCGCCCGAGCTGGTGTTCTCGGCCATGGACGCCTCGGTGGCGGGTGAGATCGAGCAGGCGTTCGCCAAGGCGGGACACTTCGTCGTGAGCAACTCGCGGAATCATCGCCTCGATCCCGATGTGCCCCTGCTCGTCCCCGAGGTCAACGCCGATCACTTGGCACTCATCGACGCCCAGCGCACCGCCCGCAACTGGAGCGGCGCCATCATCACCAATCCCAACTGCTCGACGGTCTTCCTCTCGATGGCACTCGCGCCGTTGCGCACCTTCGGACTGCGCTCCGTGGTGGTCACGACGCTGCAGGCGTTGTCGGGCGCGGGATACCCGGGCGTGGCTTCGCTCGACGCTGTCGGAAACGTCGTGCCGTTCATCGACGGTGAGGAACCGAAGATCGAGACCGAGACGAAGAAGATTCTCGGGAGCCTCGTCGCGGGCCGGGTCGAGCCTCACGCGGTCGCGGTCAGCGCGTCGACCACGCGCGTGTCGGTCGTCAACGGTCACACCGAATCGATTGGTGTCTCGCTCGACTCACGGCCCTCGCTCGACGACGTTCGGCAGGCGCTGGTTCACTTCACCGGCTCCCCGCAGCGCCACAAGCTGCCGAGCGCGCCGGCGAACCCGATCGTCTACCTGCCGGAAAACAATCGTCCGCAGCCGCGCCTCGATGTGGACCGCGATGGCGGCATGACAGTGTCGATTGGCCGCCTGCGGCCGTGTCCCGTGCTCGGTTACAAGTTCTTTGCGCTCGGTCACAACACGGTCAGAGGCGCTGCTGGTGCGGCGGTCCTCAATGCGGAGCTCATGGTCGCCGAGGGCGTGCTGTCGGTCTCCGCGAGCCGCTGACCATGCGCGTCTTGAAGTTCGGCGGTACATCGGTCGCGGATGCCGCGGCCATCGAACGCCTCGCGGCCATCGTTCGCCGCGAGCGTGACAACGATCCACGGCCGGGTACGGTCGTCGTCGTCTCTGCCCTGGGCGGCGTCACTGACGCGCTGCTTGGATTGGGTGAGCAGGCGCGCACGGGTCCCGCCGATCAGGCGCTCATCGCACTGGACGCCCTGCGGGCGCGCCACGAAGAAGTGGCAGCCGCGATCGTGTCAGGCGACGCACTCGCCGAGCTCACGTCGTGGATCGCCGAACAGTTCGATCATCTCGCGTCGGCGCTGAAGACGCTGTCGGCACTCCGAGAGCTGCATCCGAGCTCGTACGACGGTCTCGCGGCAGCAGGCGAGCTGCTCAGCAGCCGGATGGTGACGGCCGCTCTCTCGGGTCAGGGACTCACGGCAGCGTGGGCGGATCCGCGGCAGTTGATCGTGACTGACAACCAGCACATGGCCGCCGTCCCGGACATGCGGGCAACGTTCACGCGCGTCACCACCGCGCTGACTGGCTGGCTCGCTGAAGGCACCGTTCCGGTCACAGGCGGCTTCGTTGGCGCCACCGCCGAGGGCATCACGACGACGCTCGGACGAGGCGGATCCGACTACTCGGCATCGATTCTTGGCGCGGCGCTCGGCGCAGACGAGATTCAGATCTGGACCGATGTCGATGGGATGCTGACAACTGACCCGCGCGTCTATCCGACGCCGCGTCTCGTGCCGCATCTGTCGTTCGGCGAAGCCGCGGAGCTCGCGTACTTCGGCGCGAAGGTGCTCCATCCGAAGACGATTCAGCCGGCGCTCGCGCGCGAGATTCCCGTCCGCATTCTCAATTCGCGGAATCCCGATGGGCAGGGCACGTGGATTACCGCGCAGCCCAGCCGCGGCGGCTCGCCTGTCGTGGCGCTGGCCTGCAAGCGCAAGCTGACGGTCATCGACGTGACGTCCACAGGCATGCTGGCTGTCCACGGGTTCCTGCGGCGGCTGTTCGAGGTGTTCGAGCGCTACCAGACCGCTGTGGACGTCGTGACGACATCAGAGGTCAGCGTCTCGATGACGATCGACAACACTCAGCAGCTCGAGCCGATCGTCGCGGATTTGTCCCGCTTCGCCGATGTCGTCGTCGATCGGAACCAGGCGCTCGTCGCGATCGTCGGCGACCACCTGCAGGACGATCCGGGCACGTTCGGCCGCGTCGTCCAGGCCGTCGGGCGGGTGCCGCTGAAGCTGGTCTCGCAGGCGGCGTCCCGCAGGAACATCACGATGGTGATGGCGGAAAGCGACCTTTCGACCGCGATCGCGCGGTTACATGAGGAGTTCTTCCCGGATCCGGCGATAATCGGACACGGCACTGAGCGGGTGGCGGGTACCCGAGGCGGCCGCGGGAGGCACTGACCCCATGGACCTGCGTCAGCTCGAGATCCTCAAAGCGGTAGCAGACACCGGATCCTTCACAGGGGCCGGTCGGCGGTTGCACGTCTCTCAATCAGCCGTCAGCCGCCAGATTCTGCTGCTCGAGGCCGAGCTGAACGAACCGCTGTTCTGGCGCATCAAGCGGAAGGTGCGGATCACGCCGGCCGGCGAGGCGATCCTGCAGCTCGCCATCCGCGTCTTCGACGACATCAAAGAAACCACCGCGTCGATCACCGAAACCCAGGAAAAGCTCACGGGCAGCGTCCGCCTCGTCGGCGGCATGACGGTGTCGTTGTACGTGTTCCCGTCCCTCTTGAAGGAATTCAGGCGGCAGCATCCTGAAGTGGACGTGAAAGTGATGACTGGCTCCAGCGACCGCCTGCTGCGGAAGCTGCGGTCCGGCGCGGCGGATCTCGGTCTGCTCACGCTACCGATCGACGAGCCCGATCTCATTACGCAGCCGGTCATGCGTGAAGAGATGATGCTCGTCACCTATCCGGGGCATGCGCTCGCCAAGAAGTCGCGAGTCGAGCCGCAGGAGCTGGTCCGCCAACCCTTCATCGTGTACGAACCGGGCTCGAACACGCGCCGCGTCATCGACGAATTCTTCATTCGCGAGCAGGTACAGCCCCGGATCGTCATGGAGACTGAGAACGTCGAGATCATCAAAGCGATGGTTCGAAGCGGGATCGGAATCACGTTGATTTCGCAGCACGCCGTCGAGCGGGAAGTGCGGGAAGGCCAGCTGGCGTGCTGTCGAGTTGGCGGCGGCCACACGCTCGTGCGCGAAACCGGCTGGGTTTATCTGAAGGCCAATCGCGTGCCGCGCAAGATCGAGGAAATGGTCAAGACGCTCGAAAAGACGCTACCCAAGAGCACCATGCCGCTCGCGCGCGCGTCAGGTTGAGCCGGCAAGCAGCCGCACGTTGCACACCGCGCCCGCCACCGTCGCACCGCGCCCGCCGCACCTCGCACTCCCGCGCCCGACTCCAGTATGATCGGCTCGTTCCCGTCTGACGGCTCTCATGTGGAGCCGGGGACATTCGTCCGTCGCCGAATGCACTGCTAATGTGGGGCCGGGGTCATTCGTCCTGTCCTCGAATGCACCCCGGCCGTCGCGTCCTCATCCGCCATGA
>JBKPMA010000500.1:0-3873 GCA_046731935.1 Acidobacteriota bacterium | reverse complement strand
GGCCAGCACGACCGGCGCAACAGTGGATACCAAGCTCGAGGTAGTTGCCGTTCAGGTGTCCGACATCGATCGAGCCAAGCGCTTCTACGAGAGCCTGGGCTGGAAGCTGGATGCCGACTTCATGATCGGCAAGAACTTTCGAGCGGTACAACTGACGCCTCCCGGGTCCCTTTGCTCGATTCACCTCGCCAAGACCGGTGTGCCCGGATCCACGCAGGGCACGTTCCTCGTCGTCTCCGACCTCCAGGAAGCTCGTAAGACACTCATCGCTCAGGGCGCCAACGTCACCGATGTGTTCCACTTCGACGAAGAGTATCGACCCGTGCCGGGGGCGGACTCGCGAGGCGACTCGTACTTCTCGTATGCCACGTTCAACGATCCCGACGGGAATGGATGGGTGCTGCAGCAGGTCAAGACGAGGCTTCCCGGACGAGGACTCAGCTGGGACCTGCCGACATTGACCGATCTTCTTCGCGAAGCCGAGCAGCATCACGGCCAGTACGAGCCGACGGCGCCAAAGCACCACTGGTCGGGCTGGTACGCTGCCTACGTCATGGCGCGGGAGCAGGGAAGCACGCCCGAACAGGCCGTTCAGGCGGCGATTCGCAACATCGAAGGGGCGATCGAACCCGCACGAACGTAGAGGACAGCGATGCGGTCTGACGTCGCTCCCGGCGGGACGTTTCCCGACTACAGCCTGTCGGATCACCGCGGCACCCATCGGACGCTGTCTGAGCTGCAGCGCGGCGATCCGATGGTGCTCGTGCTGTCACGCGGAGGGTTCTGTCCAAAAGAGCGGCGTCAGCACGAAGGCCTGGTGCAACTGCACCATGAGATGCAGGTGGGCTACTGCCGCCTCGTGACGATCTCGACCGACAACCTGCTCGAGACCAACGAGTTTCGTACCGGCGTCGGTGCCCACTGGACGTTTCTCTCGGATCCCGGACGCAAGCTGCAGAAGGATCTCGACATCGCCGAGTACACCGATCCGCAGCACAATCCGATGATCCCGCATACGCTGGTGCTGGAGCCCGGCCTGCGCATCTACAAGGTCTACAACGGCTACTGGTACTTCGGCCGGCCCACGGTGGAGGAGCTCCGCCTGGACCTGCGTGCGGTGTCGCAGCGCTGCCGTCCTGACTGGGACATCAGCAGCGCCGAGCAGCGCGCGGCGTGGGCCAAGGGCGACAAGGCAAGCTTCTTTCCTTATGGGAAGACGCAGGCCCAGATGTTCGCGGAGCAGGACTGATGCAGCTGCAGGGGCAAACCGTCGTCGTCATCGGTGGGAGCGCCGGCATCGGCCTCGAGACGGGCCGGCGCGCACGAGCCGACGGAGCCAACGTGATCCTGACGGGCCGGAATGCCGACCGGCTGCAACGTGCCGGGCGCGAGCTCGGCGCCGTTGACACCGCGGCGTTCGACGCGACCGACGCTGCCGCCCTCGACGGGTTCTTCCAGAAGCTACCAACCCCGATCGACCATGTCATGGTCACTGCCGGCCGTCCGTATTACGCCAAGCTTGCCGAGATGGATCTCGAAGACGCGGGGCGCCACGTGGCCGATCATCTGGTGCTGATGCTTCGCATCGCCCGTCATGTCGTGAACACGGTGAGGCCTGGTGGCACGCTGCTGTTCATGGGGGGTACTGGCGGACGTCGCCCGGCAATCGGCCTGGCGGTCACAGGGGCGCTGACCGCCGCGCTGCCGGCCCTCGCGGCCAACCTCGCGCTCGAGATCGCGCCCGTGCGGGTCAACGTGATTGCCGCCGGCTTCGTGGACACGCCCCTGTCAGCGGAACTCCTCGGCGATCAGCTGGACGCTCGCCGCGGTCAACTCCAGACGACGCTACCCATCCGGCGAGTCGTTCAGCCATCCGATGTCGCCGCGCTCGCCGTGCACCTCATGACCAACACGGCCCTGACCGGTGCCACATACGACGTCGATGGCGGCCAGCAGCTGATCGCAGGCTGAGACGACCCGTCGCATACTGTTGTGTACCTCATGACATCCGCGAACACCGGAGGTGTGCTCGTCAGCGATTTCGACGGGACGATGACCCGGTACGATTTCTACCGCCTGGTGGTTGACGAGCTCCTGCCGCCGGATGTACCGGACTTCTGGGAGGAATTTCGATCGGGCCACATCACGCACTTCGAGGCGTTGAGGCGGTACTTCGCGGCCATCCGGTCGAGCGAAGCGGACGTGCTGGCTCTCGTCTCGCGCATGGAGCTGGATCCACAATTGCCGGGTGCGATCGCCGCTCTACGGTCGGCGGGCTGGCGAGTGGTCGTCGCATCAGCCGGATGCGAGTGGTACATCCGCCGATTGATCGACCATACGGGCATCGACGTCGAGGTACACGCCAATCCTGGACGTTTCGAGCCAGGCAAGGGACTCCTGATGGAGATGCCGGCAGCTTCGTCACCGTACCGATCCGGTACGCTCGGCATCGACAAATCGGGCGTCGTCCGCGATTACCTGGACCGAGGCGCGACTGTCGCGTTCGCCGGCGACGGGTTCCCTGATGCCGACCCTGCGCGGCTCGTTCCGGCCGATCTCCGGTTTGCACGCGGCGATCTCGCCCACGTGCTGACGGGGGAGCGCTCCCCTTTTCGTGCATTCGATTCGTGGTCGGACATCGCTCACGATTTGATCGCACTGAGAGCCTGACGTGCATCGAGCGACGCAGATCGCCGTTCCGACGCTGGTCCGCGTCAAAGAAGGCGCCTTGGATCGCGTTGGGATCTATCTGGCGCGCCAGAAACGGACGACCGTTGCTGTCTTCGTCAGTGAGGGACTTCAGGCGCCTCTGCCGGATCGGGTCGCCGCCAGCCTGAGCGCGCATGGAATCGAGCCGGGGGTGTGGGTCGAGGTCGCCGACAACCGCATGGAGACAGCGGCGCAGCTGTTCACCAATCTTCCCGGCAGCGTGACCGCTCTCGTCGGCATCGGAGGAGGCAAGGCGCTCGATCTCGCGAAGTACGTCGCGTTCCTCGCCCGTCTGCCGTACTACTCGGTGCCCACATCGCTGTCGAACGACGGCTTCTGCAGTCCTCAGGCCAGTCTGACGCTGCAAGGCAAACGCCGATCGCTGCCGGCCGCGCTGCCCTTCGGCGTCGTTGTCGACTCCGCCGTCTGCCTCGCGGCGCCGGCCGTTCTGACGCTTGCCGGCGTGGGCGATCTGGTGTCGAAGTTCACGGCCATTCATGACTGGAAGCTCGCGTTCCATGCGACCGGCGAACCGGTCAACGATTTCGCCGCTCTGCTTTCGGATGGTTCCATCCACGCGTTCCTGAGTCATACGGCGTTCGATCTCACCGGCATTCGTCTCCTCGCCACGGCATTGATGCTGAACGGGATCGCGATGGAGATCAGCGGGTCGTCGCGGCCGGCGAGCGGCGCGGAGCACTTGATCTCACACGCGTTGGATCTGATCAGCGCGCGGCCACGGCTGCACGGCCTCCAGGTCGGCATCGCGGCCTACATCGTCAGTGTCCTGCAGGGCGCGAACACGGAGCAGATCGCGGCGCTCTTCGATGCCACGGGATTCTGGACCGCGATCGCGGCGGACCCGTTCTCGAGAGCCGAATGGATCGAGGCGGTGCGGCAAGCGCCCTCTATCAAATCGAACTACTACACCGTGCTCTCCGGCCGCGACGCCAGGCCGTACGTCGAGCGTCTGCTGACCGGCGACCCGCGGCTCCGTCCGTGCTTCTGCTGACAGGATGGCGATGATCCCGGATCTTGGCGGACTGGTGCTCCGACTGCCAGGGGTGGACGAGGAGGAGGAATTCCTGCGCGCGCATCACGCGACGACGCCGGACGTGCCGAGCTTCCTCCACTACTACGAAGAAGGCATGCCCTACCTTGGCT